>JABHHM010000448.1 GCA_018671575.1 Methylococcales bacterium
AGGAGCAAACTCATGAAAAAAATAATTTCAACGCTTGCTATATTACTCTTGATACAAACTGTTTTAACTCTAATTTTATCGTCTACAGGTTCTGATTATACGGCCTTTAAAACAGAAGAAAAATTATTGGAATTAAACATTAAAGCTCTGGATAAAATTGTTATTACTGACATTAAAAAAGCCAGCCTGATTTTGGCTAAAAAAGATGGGCAATGGAGAATGCCTGCTCATGGAGACTTTCCTGTTTCAAAAGTACAGTTTTCCCAATTGACAGGAAAACTTGAAAATGCGAAGAAAAGCTGGCCCATAGCCACCACTCAATCTGCAGCAAAACGTTTTAAAGTTGACGAGGATTACTTTGAAAAGAAACTTGAGTTCTACCAGAATGGCAAAATTAAAAAGATCATGTATTTGGGGTCTTCACCAAAGTTTCGTAAAGTCACAACTCGAATTAAAGGCGATAATAATATCTATTCAATTGACTTTAATGCTTTTGAAGCCAGTATCAAAGAAGAAGACTGGTTTGATAAAGGTTACTTGACACTCAATAAAGATGATATGCAACAAATCAATATTAATGGCATTGAGTTGGTTAAAAAAGATAAGGAATTTAAATTAAATCCAGCACAAACAGCACAATTAAATCAGGCTGAAGTTAAAAAATTACTATCACAAATAACCTCGATTACATTTCAAACCCTACTAGATACAAGCAAAAAAACCACATTCAAATTTGATTGGGTGTTTGCACTACAAATGAAATCTGGCAAAGTTGATTATAAAATCGCCAAACTCGATAAAACAGAAGACTTTGTGTTAAAACTCTCCAGTCAGCCTTATTATTTTAAAATAAGCAAACAGACTGTTGAAAACTTGAAAAAATTCAATAAAACAACTTTAATTGTTCAAGAGGTTGTGAAAAAAACACCTATAAAATCAACGGTTAATGGCGATGCAACCACTGCACCATTATTGCCTCAGCAAAATTTGATCGAATTAATTAAAAAGAATCAGCCCTAATGGAGTATGACCGTAAGCTAGATGCAACTGCAATGACTTGTCCTATGCCCATTATGCAGTCTCGGCGAATTTTAAAAGAGATGAAGGTGGGTGAAATATTGTACTTAATAGCCTCTGATGCCGATATTGAAACAGATATTTCTGCATTGGTTGAGTCTTTGGGTGCAAAAATTTTACAATCATATGTAGAAAATGGCCAATACCAATTTTATATAAAAAAAGGCTAACTAAATTCTTGACAGAGGGTAGCCTCAATGCGTATTATCAGCACTCGATAGTTTCACTGTCGATTAAGTAAAAATTGTTCGGGGTGTAGCGCAGCCTGGTAGCGCGCCTGCTTTGGGAGCAGGATGTCGGGGGTTCGAATCCCTCCACCCCGACCAACTTCTATCTTGCGCTCGTAGCTCAGCTGGATAGAGCATCGGCCTTCTAAGCCGAGGGTCACAGGTTCGAATCCTGTCGAGCGCACCATTTTTCAGATCATAAATTCACCATTATTTCAAATATTCTGATTCTAACGGATTCTGTAAAAATACCGTTACCAGTTGATTTAATCGTAAACTTTTCGTCACAAAGCATTGTCGCCGTATTACCTGATTCGTAGTAGGATTATCTCGGTAATATTCAAAATCAATATTGTCTTTAATAATCCCTAAAAAATAAAAATTTTTAAGTTTTTAAATTGTCCAGATCAAGTAAGGAGGGAAGTTTATTTGTTGCGTATTACCCTACTTATCATTATATCAAAGCCTCAAGTAACTGATTATTAATCACTGCTTGTAGAATATCGCTACGTGTAATAATTCCAACCAGTTTGTTTTCATGATTGATGATGGGGATTGAGCCGATTCTTTCCTGAAAAATAGTATTGGCAATTAAGCGGATGTCGGTTTCAATATTGGCAGTGATAATATCCGTTGTCATGATTTCTTTGATTGTGTGTCGAGTAAAATAAATTGATTTATTAATTCTCATTTGGATAAATACTTTAAAAAAGTCTCTATCAGATAGAATGCCAACCATTTTGTTTTCTATAGAGAGTACGGGGATGTGTCTGAATCGATTTTGGTTGATTAGTTGCCAGGCATCATCCAGTGAGCTATTGTCCTGTAATGTTATGATAGGACTGCTCATAATTTGTTGGGCTACATTGGCTTCTTTTTTATTGCGATATTGATCTCTAACGTGTTGGTAGCGATTAATCGCATCGGGATGAAATAATGAATCCTGTTCATATTTGTCCGCCATTTTATTGTTAGGCTCAACACTTTCTATCTTGCTGATTTTGTTGACTCGATACGTATTGGGGTTGTAGGGAATTGTATTGCCATTTCTGTCCCAAATTGAAAACATGACGTATACCTCTAGTTTTTAGTACAATGTAATTCGTAATATAGCGTATATCCAGAGAGTTTTTGTTTAATAGTTGCAGTAATGTTGTCAATATTTTCAGATGACTGAACAATAATATCAACCCGAGTGCCGTGATGTTTGTCTTCGCTGACTTGAATTTCCAGCTGATCAATCGTGTCTATGGGGTCTAATTCACGTTGGAAAACGGCTTGAGTTATTTGCCAGCGTAGTTTGGGTTTGAATATTTTTCCAACAAGCGTTAATGGTATTTGTTTGATGAGATGAATTTCTTTTGGAATGGCTGCTCGTTCACCGATTGTATTTTCTGCATGTTGCATGAGTTGATCAATACTCAACGTTGTGTCAGGTTGTAATTCGATGAATACCACGGGAATTTCTCCCACTCTTGGATGTGGGCAAGCGATTGCTGCTGCATATTTAACTTGTTCCAGTTGATAAAATACTTCTTCTATCATTAATGGGTCAATATTGTGTCCACCTCGAATAATCAGTTCTTTAATGCGTCCTGTTAGCCAGTAAAAACCATCTTTATCTTTTTTGCCTAAATCTCCTGTATCAAACCAGTCACCAAACCAGTTGTTTTTGTTATGAATTTCTTCAACATACCCCTGAAAAACATTGGGGCCTTGGATTAAAATATGGCCTATTTCATCAATTTTTGATTCTCTGGTGATTTCATTGTGGTTGATTTGGGCTATTTTGATTTTTTGATAGGGCAGTCTAATGCCTACGCTACCAACTTTACGTTCACCATCTTTGGGGTTAACCGCTGATGCACAAGCACCTTCCGTCAGGCCATAACCCTCAAGTATTTTCATTTGGGTATGTTGTTCAAATCGTTTAAACAGTTCTATACTCAATGGAGCGGCACCGCAAATGGCATATTTAAGTGAATCAATTTGACAGTCTCCGACAGGGATCTGTAATAGGCCTGATAATACAGTCGGTACAGTGGAAAAAAAAGTGGCTTGATAGAATTCAACTATTTTATAAAAATTGACAATAATTGAGGTGTCTCTATATCCAGCAGGTGAAAGAATGATGACATGTGCACCAATTGAAAATGGACATAAGCCCGTAATCGTGGTGGCATTAACATGAAATAAAGGGAGTCCACACAATAGTTGGCTGTTTTGTTCCATACCTCCAGCTGTATTGATCATCCATGCCATGCAAACTTCATTGTAGTGTGTGCGTTTGGCTAGTTTGGGTGTGCCTGTGGTACCACCTGTGTGATAAAGTGAAGCAATGTCTGTTTTATGAATGGTTCGGTGAAAGTTTAATTGATTTTTAGGTTGAGTTTGTAATTGTTGATTGAAATTTAGAATTTGATCTGTTTCGGCTTGTGATTCTGAAATACATAAAATGGTTTTTAAGCTGGGGATATCATCTTTGATTTTTAGCACTTTTTGCCAAATCTCTGAATCACCCAGTGCAACAATGATTGATGTGTTGGCTGCAATGCAAATGTTTTTAATGGTATCCGCTTCTAGCAGGGGGTTGATTGGATTTGCAATGCCTGCTGTTTCTGCGCCCCATAAAACGGCGTGGGTAATGGGTAAATTAGGCAATAAATAACTGATAACATCCGTTGGTTGAGTTCCCAATGAGCTAAATAAGTTGGCGCAGGCATTAATTTGTTGTAAAAAATTTTGGTAGGATAATTGAATGGGTTGATCATAGCTGTTACCTGATGCAATAAAGCTCAAGGCAATTTTGTCTGGTTGCAGGCTGGCACCATATTGAATTAAGTCATAGGTGTTTGTTGCCTGTAATCTATCATCAATGCCAGTAGATTCAATTTGGCTGATATCGTTTATATTTTTAATATTAAATGGTGTCATGTGTTTGATTCTTAATGCAATGAGTGAGTAGCGCCTGAGAGCGGTGTTGCTTAATAAGGGGGTGCACAATAAACAAAAATCCTCACAATTCGGATATTTGTTTATTTCGCTTCCTCTAATTGTACATGACTTTGAATTTCTAAGGAACGGTAAATAAAGTAATGAGCGCTAAAATTTTGGTGGTAGATGATGAAAAAGACATTAATGATCTCATCGTCATTAATTTAACAGATATGCATTATCAGGTGGAGTCTTGTGATGATGGTCTTGAGGCGTTGCAAATGGCAATGACAAATGCTTATGATTGTGTGGTGTTGGATGTTATGTTGCCAGGTATCGATGGGCTGGAAATTTGTCAAAAATTAAGGGCGGTAGACAATTTTACGCCTATTTTGATGTTAACTTCTAAAAACTCAGAAACTGATCGAGTGCTAGGTTTGGAGGTGGGGGCCGATGATTATTTGACCAAGCCATTCAGTATTCGTGAATTACAGGCAAGAGTAAAAGCGATGTTGCGTCGTTCTCAACGTTTTTCTCAGCCCATTGCAAATGTTGATAAAGTTTTGAAATTTAATGAGTTAAGTATTGATTTGTCTAAGCGAACCGTTGAATTGGCAACTAAGTTGATTGATTTGACCTCGACTGAATTTGACTTACTGGTGTTTATGGCTAAAAACCCTGGGCATGTATATTCAAGAACTCAATTGCTGGATTCTGTTTGGGGTTACCAATACAGCGGTTATGAGCACACTGTAAATTCTCATATCAACAGGCTTAGGCTTAAGTTGGAAAAGCAAGCAGCCAAGCCTGAGTATATTTTAACTGTTTGGGGAGTTGGTTATAAGTTTAGGAGTGAGCACGAAATAACTTCCCGTTCCTTGTATACTAATTATCATGAATCATTAGTAACATTATTATAAGTATTACTAATGATTCTAGCATATGATTTAGATAGTTATTGGGAAGGTCGTCCGTTCCTAAAGCCACATTTACTTGTGAGCTTGTACTTAG
>JABHHM010000286.1 GCA_018671575.1 Methylococcales bacterium
ATTGCGTTTTATTACTTGATAATACACTGTATATTGTGGTTAATTTTTAAAAGTTTGCATTCTCGGACAGCCTCCTAGGGATGCACAAAGTAGATTTAACTGGTTTTTCTAGGCTTATTGATCCTTGATTAATCCAACGCTTACAAAGATTGATAAATTCATCCATTGATTGCGCATCCATCGTGGCACGATAAGGCATATCTATCAATAATTTTCCTATCCCTGATGAAAATGGCTCACCCACTAAGTGAGAATCCAGGTATTTAAGCCATTGTTCTCCACAAAGACCCGCTGAATTTTGTCGAGGAGCTTGAGACAAACAAATTCTGCGTAATAAAACAGACATATCTTTCACCAGTTGATGAGCATCCTGAGAGGCTTCATATTGTTGACATAATTGAGCCAATTGTTGTTGTGCCAAACGCTTCAACTGTGTTTTTTTACGATACCAATAAAACAGAATAACAACTAACACCAGTAAAATAATCATCAGCAACACTGCCCACCAACCTGGAGCAATCGGCCACCAAGACACATCTGTTTGCATGTGAATATCGTGAATATTAATGCTTTCTGGTGATTGAGGAGTCATTACTTAATCACCATCAATTCTTGCTGTAACTTACTGACGATATCATCCTCAGTAGAGAAATTCATCAGATGAATATGGTTTTGTAAACAGATTTTTTTCAACTGATCCATATGATTTATAAACCGTTGATGATAGCTTTTTCTTAATTGTTTCGAGTGGGTTTGAATATTAAATTCAGCTTGTCCATCACTGACTCGATAAAAACCTGGTGGAGGCAAAGTGGCTTCAATCGGATCATGAATGCTTACCATGGTCAGGTCATTATGTCGTGATAATTGATTAATATGTGTATGCGCCTGCTGATCTAACCCTTGAAAATCACTGAGTAAAAAAATTAAACTCCCAGGCTTGGCAACTCGTCGAAGCCGCGCCAATGACTGAGATAAGCCTTGATGTCCCACTTCATTCAACTCAGATGACTGCCAAACAGGATGATGTACCAGTTGATGAATAAAATGTAATACCGATTTTTTACCACGAGTCGGTTTAATCTCATGATGTTCCAGGTCAGAAAAAATAAGCCCCCCCAAACGATCACCATGACTTGCTGATGCCCAGGCTAAAATAGTGGCAAGGCGTGAGGCAATGACCGATTTAAAGGCGCCTCTGGTCGCAAAAAACATATTTTTTCTTAAATCCACCCAAAGAAAAATAGTGCGTTCCCTTTCTTCTCTGAATAATTTTGTATGGGGTTTTCCTGTTCGAGCGGTGACTTTCCAGTCCATTGTTTTGATATCATCACCCGCTTGATAAGACCGCACTTCATCAAATTCCATGCCTCGTCCTTTATAGGCAGACAAATAATTACCACTTTGCCTAGACTTGACTTTACCCACTTTAAAAACAATTTGATCAGACACATGACGTAATAAAATCAATTGTTTTGAAGAGATGCTGACGGCTTCATTTAAAGGAACTGATGACATGGAAAATAACTTGACCTATGGAATGGCAATACGTGAAATCAACTCAGATATAAAACGATCGGGTGTAATGCCTTCTGCCTGAGCTTCATAACTTAATATAATACGATGACGAAGCACATCAAAACATAGACTTTGAATATCTTCTGGCGTTACATAATCTCTATTATCCAACCAAGCATTGGCTTTTACACAGCGATCCAGTGAAATGGTTGCACGAGGACTGGCACCATATTCAATCCAGCTACTCAAGTCTTCACCATAGGGCTCTGGGTGACGAGTTGCCAGTATTAACTGAATCAAATATTGCTCAAGATTATCCGACATATACAAATTTAAGGCTTGCTCACGAACTTCAAACAAAGTTGATTGTGTCAATATGGCTTCAGGTGTTGTATCTTTGTGTTTATTTTTATACAACGCTTCATTTCTTGATAAATCAAGAATGGACTTTTCCACCTCTGCTTTTGGATAATCAATTTTCACATGCATTAAAAACCGATCCAGTTGAGCTTCAGGCAATGGATAAGTACCTTCTTGTTCAATTGGGTTTTGAGTTGCCATGACCAAAAACAAATCAGGCAAAGAATAAGTCTCCTGCCCCACGGTTATTTGTCGCTCTTCCATAGATTCCAACAAAGCTGACTGAACTTTGGCAGGAGCCCGATTAATTTCATCTGCCAACACCAAATTATGGAACAACGGCCCTTTTTGAAATTCAAACGAGCCTTCCTGGGGACGATAAATTTCAGTACCTGTTAAATCGGCAGGCAATAAATCTGGGGTAAATTGAATACGATGAAAATCCCCCTCAATCAACTCACTCAATGTTTTAATCGCTCTGGTTTTGGCTAAACCTGGCGCACCCTCTACCAATAGATGACCATTGGCAATAATGGCAATTAACAGTCGATTAACCAAAGATTCTTGGCCTAAAATCTGTTGATTCAATTGTTCTTTTAAGTTTTTAAATAATGCTTGATTGTCCATATTAATGTTTAATTTAGGATGATGATTGATTTGAAGAAGATAAGGGACGTACACGTAAGGGACGTACACGCCCCTAATTTTCGAAAATTATACAAGGATTTTTACGGGAGAAAAAGCCAAAATTGAACATTATCCTAAATAAATCAGCTCAACCAGCACATTTTAAGATAGATTCAATATACTGAAGCAGTTACAAAGACATAATACAAAGGTGCTTGTCCGAGAAGAGCTATCATTACAAACCCTGAAACAAAACAAAGTTCACTATTAATTGCCCTGATAGAGACAGGGGCATAGTTTGACCATGCGCCTGTTTTCGTGTCGCCTTGCCTGTGGATAAAATTTCTTCGTTAGGCCACTTGATCTTTTGCCAAAGTAAATTGACTGACTTTATCATTAATGACATCGGCTGTTTTAGACAAATCTAACGCTGTAGCATGTAATTCTTCCGCTGCAGCCGCATTATTTTCTGCGATATAGTTCAAACTTGATGCATTTGCGTTAAGCTCAGTGGTGGTACTGTTCTGTTGCTCCATTGAACTGACAATTCGATGTAGATGCTCATCATTATCTCGAACTGACTTATCAATTTGCTGAATAAAATCATTGATTGATACAACCAATTTAACACCATTTTCAACATCCTCGTTGGCTTCCTTCACCAAGCTATTAATTTCGTTCGCAGAGGAAGCAACATGCTCAGATAGCTTTCTGACTTCATCTGCCACCACAGAGAAACCTTTTCCCGCCTCACCTGCCCGAGCAGCCTCAATGGCGGCATTGAGTGACAGCATATTGGTTTTTTCAGCAATTTCACCAATCACATCGGTAATTTTATCTATTTTGATACTATTAACTTTGATTGATTCCATTATATCTTTCATATTTTTAATGCTGACCATGCCTGACTTAACCTGTTCGACCACATGAGCAGCACTCTCTCCTGCTTCCTGAGCAGAATTTGTCACTTCTTCTATCGCCAATTGAGTCTGGGAAAGAGCTTCAGATATTTGTCCAATCGAATCTAATTGCTGTTGTGCTCCATCACTAATTTGGGAGGTTGCTTCATCTGTTTGACTGGCACCTTTCAACATAAAATCTGTTTTATCTGAAACATAAGATAATGTTTCAGATAATTGATACAAAGACTGATTAACATTGTCTTTCAACATGGTAAAAGCACCGTTGGTTGTCACTTCAACTCTGCCAGACAAATTATTTTCAGCAACCGAACCCATCACCTGATTAATTTCATTGATAATTTGTTTCAATGTTTGAACGACATTTTGTGTATTATCCACAGCAATCAAATACTCACCCTGCAAATCCACCTGACTATTGACACGTTCAAAATTCCCTTGGGATAAGTTTTCTATATTTTTAACCAGTGCTTGCATTGCCCCATGAATGCGTTGTGCCGCCAAATTAACAATGAGTCTCATTTGTTCAAGATCACCTTTTGATTCATTCTCTATTTGACGGTTAAAATCTCCATTAGAAATAGCACAAATAATTTCTCCTGTATTGATAATCATGGATTTTGTTGACCCTAAAAGCTGGTCAATTGCGGTAGAAATTTGGCCTATCTCATCTCCACTATCATTGTTAATTCTGATAGAAAAATCGCCCGTTTCTTCTATCTTCTTCACCGTGTCTGCCAAATGACGAGCTGAATCAGAAATTGTTTTACTAATGCGAAAATTGATACCGATAATAAGCAAAGTCAATAATGAAGCAACAACAAGTATGATTGTTTTTATATTGATAATTGCAGTCGCAATCGATTCTGACACAGTCACTTGCATGTCTTGCAAGATTGTTTCTGTTTTATGCACTGTCGCACGCATTTTTCCACGTATCCCCAGCTTAGAGCTCAAACCTTTTGCCACATAACCTTGTACCATCGAGTGAAAATCTTGCTGATAACTCACCATCAATTGACTGATTGAACGTTTTTTATCACTGGCCAGCTCACTTTGTGTTAATAAAGTCTGAAACTTATTAATATCTTTATTAAATTTTTTCAAATATTTCAGATCAAAGCGCAATAAAAAATCTTTTTCACGTCGTCTCAACATCAACATTTGAGCCATTAAAATGTCATTTTTTTCCACTTTTATTTTACTTTCAACCTGATGAACAGACTTTCTAAGACGACCTTGTAAACCAGATTGATGATCCAATCCCACCAATTTTTGAGTTTCCGTTAATGTGATAAAATTTACCTTATATTGATTAAAAATAGCAGTCGCCAGCGTCACTTTTTCTAACGACAAATCATTATTTTTGAGAATACTTTCCAGAAACTGGAGATCCTGTAAAATTTTCTGATGATTTTTTTCAAATTTTTTAAGATATTTAAGGTTATTTCTCGCCAGAAAATCTTTTTCATTTCGACGTAACATCAGCATACCCGCTTTAATTTTTAACACTTGAGCTTTGCCTTGCTGTAATTCGCTATAAGTATTATTTGCGTATAAAAATAAAGAAAAAAT
>JABHHM010000392.1 GCA_018671575.1 Methylococcales bacterium
CTGTCCGAAAACTCATCTTTCCGCCAACTCTGCGTTAAAAATGGTCTAAAAATGCTCATTTACACATGTAAACTGCGTTTTTTCGACAATTTTATGCCTTGATTTGACGAAAATCTGAGTTCTCGGACAGCCTCCTAGGTAATCGTCGTTTACAAATTGAATACGAAACTTTACGTATTTCAAAAGCCAACTTAGTACAAGCAGGATTGTTATCAAATCCTGTGTTTCATGTTACCAAATTATTACCACGACAAAACTCAAATGATGTGGTTAATTTGGATTTGGGTATTTCCCTGAATTTTCTAAAAGTATTTAATATTCCATTGCGTCAGCGTGTTGCAAAATCAAAATTGGTTTATGTTCAAGCAAAAATTAGTGCCTCAATATTGGGTTTAAGTGCAAAGGTACAAGAAATATTTTATCAACTACAAGCCACAAAACAAAAATATGAATTGTTAAAAAAGAGCAATCAGGCCGCTCAGGCAATGTATTTAGTGACAGAACGGCTACACAAGGCTGGCAATGTGTCAGATTTTAAGTTGTTAAAACAAAATGCATTGGCTCAAAGTTCTCGATTGGACTTGGCGGAAGCAAAACTGCTGTTGATGCAACATCGTGAGCAATTAAATCAATCAATGGGATTATGGGGGAAACAGTCAATACAATGGCATATTGCATCACATTTACCTCAAATTGAAACAATGGTGTTTAAATTTGATGGATTGTGGCAGCAAGCAATAAAAAACAGTATTAATCTGGCGCTTGCAAAGCAGGAAATTCAAATTATTGTTGATGGTACAGGAATGAAAAATGGCAATATTTTAATACCAGAATTGGATGTAGGTTACAATTGGGAAAAGACGGATAATGAATGGGAGGTGGGTCCCAGTATTGGTTTTTCTATTCCTTTATTTGATATGGGTCAGGCAAAACACCTAACCTCTCAAGCGGATTTGAATCAGGCTCGTTATAATTATTATGCAACTGCGGTGGAATTGCGCTCAACAATTAAAGTCATTATGCAGGCATTTAAATTTGCTCATGAAAAAGTATTGCACTATAAAAATGTACTCATCCCATTGCAACATCGTTTATTGGAAGAGCGTCAACGATCATATAATGCCATGCAAATCAGTGTATTTGATTTGCTTAACAGTAAGCGTGATTTATTAACTCTGAAACAAGCTTATGTTGATACTCAGCGAGATTATTGGTTGGCATATAGCCAATTACAAATGCTTTTGAATGGTCGGATACCTGAAAGTTTAAACTTCAATAATCGTCCTCAGGCAAAAATCAACAGTAATAATAATGCTCAAGGAACGCACTAATGGATATTAAACGTCGCCATGTTTTATTAGGTAGTGCCGCATTAGCAGGAGGTGCCGCATTAACATCCGCACAAAATGTTCAGGCAAAATCCAACAGAAATAATTCCTATAGCGGTGGGTCTTTAAATGTTAAAGCCTTGCCACCAGGGTTACCTGGTAAGGATTATACTCCTGTAATCACTCCAGGTGGCATTGCTTTGCCTTGGAAAATTATTGATGGCGTTAAAGTGTTCCACATGATTGCAGAACCCGTACAGCATGAGTTTGCACCAGGTGTTCAGGCCGAATGCTGGGGTTATAATGGTCGAGTTCACGGGCCGACAATAGAGGCTGTGGAAGGTGAGCGTATTCGTATTTATGTTACTAATCGCTTACCAGAAGCAACCACAGTACATTGGCATGGGTTATTTGTACCGAATGGTATGGACGGTGTAGGAGGATTGACTCAACGTGCTATTCGTCCAGGAGAAACTTACAAGTACGAGTGGACATTGCGTCAAAATGGTACGTTTATGTATCACTCTCATCATGATGAAATGACCCAGATGGGAATGGGAATGATGGGGATGTTTATTATTCATCCACGTCATCAGCATAATAAAATTGACCGAGATTTTGTCATTATGCTTAGTGAGTGGAAGCTTGAACCAGGTACTTCTCGACCTGATCCCAATGTAATGAGCGATTTTAATTTACTCACCATGAACGCAAAATGCTTTCCAGGAACTCCCGCATTAGTTGCAAAACAAGGTGACAAAGTACGTTTACGTTTTGGGAATTTAAGTGCGATGGACCATCATCCAATCCATTTACATGGCTACTACTTCAAACAAGTGGCAACGGATGGCGGTGCTATTCCTATTAGTGCTCAATATCCCGAAACAACGGTACTTGTACCTGTTGGTAGCACCAGAGATGTTGAGTTTGTCGCTGATGCACCAGGTGATTGGGCTATGCATTGTCATATGACTCATCATGTTATGAATCAAATGGGGCATGGCTTACCGAATATGATTGGTATGAATGCTGAGGGTATAGATGAGAAAATACAAAGTATTTTGCCTGATTACATGACAATGGGACATACTGGAATGGGTGGTATGGAAGATATGAATATGGTGATGCCTAAAAATAGTATACCAATGGTTGGTGGGCATGGACCATTTGACTATATTACTATGGGAGGAATGTTTACAATTCTAAAAGTTCGTGAACAGTTAGACAGTTACGAAGATCCTGGTTGGTATAATTATAAAACGGGAAAGCCTGCCACATTTGCGAGTCAGGAAGATATGTTGCGTGATGGAATCAAGATTTAGTTTAGGGGATGCGCAACAAATAAACATCCAACTTGTTTATACCCAAAGGGGCATAGCAATATTTTTGTCCGCTTTTGAGTAACGAAGCTTGTGGGCAAAAGATTAGATAAGGGGATTCGCAATAAATATACATCCAACTTGCTTGTACCCAAAGGGCATAGTAATTTAAGTATCGGAAAAACAAAGTTTTTTAATAATTGGTGTTTTTTATTTTCACCATGAAGTGCATGAAGATATTGAAGTTTTTTCTTCATTGTCTTCATGTGCTTC
>JABHHM010000159.1 GCA_018671575.1 Methylococcales bacterium
GACGCCTTGGGCAGTGCCTGTTTGTTTGGCAGGAAACCATTCTCCAATCATTCGGATGCCAATAACAAAACCTGCTCCTACAAAACCCAGCATGAAGCGGGCAATTGCAAGTTGTTGAAAGTTTTCTGCCATGGCAAAAGGGATGCAAAAAATGCCAGAAAGAACAAGTAGACCTGAAAACATTCGTCGCGGTCCAAATCGGTCAACCAACATACCTACCGCAATGCGTGCAGGAATTGTCAGTGCAACATTCATTATTAGGAGTATGCTGACTTCTTGATTGGATAGACCAAAAGTTTCACGTATTATTGCCATCAATGGGGCGTGATTAAACCAAACCATAAAGCTGATAAAAAAGGCTGTCCAAGTAAGGTGTAAAATTCTAGTTTTTCCGCTAAATGAGAATAAAGTGAATTTTTGATCTGACATTTTCAGTCCTGTTAAGTTGTGAGTATTGTTTGGTGTTTTAGCAATAGTTATGCCATGGTTGTTTAATGTAGTTAATAACAATGGATTGCTGGTATTGTATTCTTAATTTAAAGATAAAGCTATTTTGAAAATCATGTGTTTATGCACTGTGTTGGTGCAAGTTTGTTGTGTGCTGTTTGGAATATGATGCCTAACGGGTAAGTTCATCAGTACGCAGAAATGAGGCAAAAGAGGAGGTTGAATAATTGCTAAAAAATTTATTCTTCCGTCCCTAAAGCGGCTCGCAACAAATAAACTAGCCATCTTACTGGTACGTTGCATAAAATTCGAAAAATCTCATCTAATCTTTTGCTCTTCTTTGCTACAAAAAAACAAGCAAAATTTCTGTGCAATATGGGGTGTTTATTTATTGTGTGTTACCTAACCAACAACCTTAATATTTCATTATCAAAATAATAAAAGTTTGAATTTACTTTTATTATTTTGTTTTTGAGTTATACAATGAGATGAGAAGCAATTTGATCTTCAAAATACCTAATGTCTAAATTCCTTACAAACAATCAGTAGAGTAACTATCATGGCTAAAGCAAGTGCAACGAAAAAGAAAGTGGCTGCTAAAAAAGCAGTAACAAAGAAAAAAGCAACAGTAAAAAAAGTAGCGGTTAAAAAAGCAGTTGTTAAAAAGAAAGCTATCGCCACTAAAAAAGCAACACATGTCGGTGAGTCAATTTCAGCAGAAACAAGATGGAATATGGTTTCAGAAGCGGCTTATTATTATGCTGAAAAAGACGGTTTCAGTGGTGACTCAACCCAGCATTGGTTAAACGCAGAGGCAGATATTGATGCCATGTTAGCCACGACAAAGAAATAAACCATTTCATACTCCAGTCTTCCCACGTTTTGTACGTGGGATCTATTTTTTTGTATTTCATAAAATTGTCACAACTTTGTTATTAAATGATTTTGTTTTTTGATAAATGTTTAATCTAATGGAGTTAATTAATGCAAAATAAATCAATATCGAAATCATCTTTCACCGCTTCAATTATCAGTATATCTCTTTTAAGTTCATTTAATGTGGCTGCAGTGTCTGTGGATGCTGGTGTTCCAGAATACAAGCCAACCAGTGGTATTTCAGGTAATTTATCAAGTGTCGGCTCAGATACGTTAGCCAATTTGATGACGTTGTGGGCAGAGTCTTTTAAAAGAACTTATCCCAATGTCAATATACAAATACAAGCGGCGGGTTCATCAACGGCTCCACCTGCGTTAACTGAATCAACTTCAAATTTTGGTCCCATGAGTCGAAAAATGAAGAGTAAAGAACTGGCTGCTTTTCAGGATCGTTTTGGTTATAAACCATTGGCTATTCCAGTCGCAATTGATGCATTGGCGGTTTATGTCAACAAAGATAATCCGATTAAAGGAATGACCATTAAACAAGTGGATGCGGTATTTTCATCCACTCGAAAATGTGGTGGTAGCAGTGTTTCTACCTGGGGTGATTTAGGTTTGGTAGGAGCCTGGAAAAATCGAGACATCCAAATATTTGGTCGTAACTCGGTGTCTGGTACTTATGGCTATTTCAAAAAGAAAGCTTTGTGTAAAGGGGACTATAAAAATACAGTGAATGAGCAACCTGGTTCAGCGTCTGTTGTGCAGGCGGTCACCAGTTCCATTAATAGTATTGGTTATTCAGGTATCGGTTATAAAACATCAGGCGTGATTGCAGTACCCTTGAAAAGAAAAAAAGGTGATTATGTCAGTGCAACACCACAAAATGCCGTTAAAGGTAAATATCCATTGGCTCGTTTTTTGTATGTGTATGTTAATAAGCACCCCAATAAAAATCTAGCACCACTTGAAAGAGAATTTATAAAGCTTATTTTATCTCAAATAGGACAAAAAGTTGTTGTTAAAGATGGCTATATTCCATTGCCATCGATGGTAGTTAAGAAAGCGTTAAAAAAGATAAGGTAGCACGCAATAAATAAACTACCCATATTGCGCAGAATTTTTGTTCGTCTTCTTTGTTATAAAAATAGGTGTGTAGTCATTCTACTCAACTGTTTTTACGGTTCTTAGTAGTCAAAATTATTGAAAATAATGGATGTTTAATTGTTTTCAATTCATAATGCCTAATTAGAAACTTATCAGCTAAAAAAATGTTTATGAATATTCTAAATTATTTCTTTATTTCTTTATGTCTTTTAAGTGCTCCATTAGCATATAGTGCTAATTTAGAAAAAATGGATAGCAATGAACAATACGAACAAATACCTTTAGATGAGACTACTGAAACCACATCATCAAA
>JABHHM010000158.1 GCA_018671575.1 Methylococcales bacterium
TAAAAATCAGTAATATTTGAGGGTCAAGTTTGATAAATGATTCTTTCAGGCCTTGTCCAACATATGAAAAATAATAGGCTTTGTAATATTCCCAGCCTTGTTTAAATATAATCACTGCCAGTAAAAAAGTGACTGATCCAAAAATAGCAAATGCACTGACGCTGACCCAATAGTTCATTGCGTCTCTTCTTCATTAATTTCAAAAATTGAGTGATCCAAAGCAACACCAGCATCTTTTAATTCAGTATAAAATGAAGGTGCATAACCAAATCCAGTATATTTACCCTTCAATGCTCCACTTTTATCTCGCCCCATTTGTTTATACTCAAAAATATTTTGTAATAATATTTTTTCACCCTCAATACCATCCACTTCGACAATACTGGTAATTCGTCGTTGACCACTACTAAATCGCGATTGCTGAATGATAATGTCAACGGCTGAAGCAATTTGTTCACGTATTGCTCGAACAGGTAATTCAATACCTGACATCAAAACCATGACTTCTAATCGAGACAAAAAATCACGAGGTGTATTAGCGTGCCCCGTGGTCAGTGAGCCATCATGCCCTGTATTCATTGCCTGTAACATATCCAATGCTTCACCACCACGACACTCTCCAATGACTATCCTGTCTGGACGCATACGCAAAGAGTTTTTTACCAAGTCTCGAATAGCCACTTCACCTTTACCTTCTATATTGGCGGTTCTACTTTCCAATGACACCACATGTTCCTGAGACAATTGTAATTCGGCAGAATCCTCAATAGTGACGATACGTTCATCGGATGGGATGAAATTAGATAAAATATTTAAAGTAGTGGTTTTTCCAGAACCCGTTCCTCCTGAAACCATGATGTTTTTACGATATTTAACTGCAATTTCTAAAAATTTGGCCATATTTTCATTGATGGTTCCTTTGTCAATCAAGTCATCAATTTTCAATTTTTCTTTGGTAAACTTACGAATGGTCAATACAGGTCCATTAAGAGCCAATGGAGGAATGATAACATTGACACGAGAACCATCTTCCAAACGTGCATCAACCATAGGTGCACCCTCATCAATTCGTCTACCCAATGGTGTCACAATCCGCTCAATCACACTCATTAAAGCTTGTTCACTACTGTAACGAGTGCCTGCTTCTTCTATTTTACCTTTACGTTCAACATAGATTTGATTGGGCCCATTGACCATAATTTCAGTCACCGACTCATCATCCAGATATTCTTCTATGGGACCTAAACCAATGGACTCAGAAACAATTTCCTTGATCAACGTTCCCATCGGAATATCGGTCTCAGGAACAGGAATTTCTTCAGACTCAATGACTTGCTTTACGGCTTTACTGGTTTCCTGACGGAGTTGTGCGCTAGACATGTCAGAAATATCGGTTCGTCGATGTAAATCCAAATATTCCAATAATTTATTATGAATCGATCGTTTAAATTGAATGACTTCATCAGAGTGATGGTATTGGCTACTTTTTTCATCTTCAGGTTGAGGTTGAGCTTGTGTTTCATCATTTTTTTCTGCAACAACACTCTCCTTAACCTGAGAAGATTTTTTCTGTTCTTTTGCTGTTTCTTTTTCAATTTGTTTTTTTGATTTTTTAAGATTGGTCGCTTTGGTCTCTTTACTGTCAGCATGGGCATCTTTGACAATTAATTCCAATTTTCCCATGTTAAGACGATCACCCGTATTCAATGCAATATATTTACTGGTGACTCGCTTGCCTGCTTTCCAAATACCGTTGGTACTGCCATTATCCTGTAGATAGCTTGTGTCATTAGAAACAATTAAATTGGCATGATGTTTAGAAACATACTTGTCCTCTAATGGTATCTGACACTCACTCCCTTTACCCATGCTATAAGTACCAGACTTAACACTATAACTCTTTGCATTTCCATTTTCAGGTATCAGTTCAAAAACAAACATAATCTCTTAATCTTTCTAAAACCATAAATCTCCTAGCAGTTATTCGTCTAAACAAATAACCGTAGGAGATTAGTAAAAAATAAACCCTTTGCTGTAATAGATTAGTCCAAAATATCAAACCTCAGACTTTCATCAGCAGACTCGGATAATTGCTCCCTCTTCTCAAGCATAGACTTATTTTTGTCAGATTGTGCATCAATTATGCTTGGAGTTACAAAAATCACCAAATCAGTCTGTTTATCTTCAAAACCTCTTGATTTAAATAATTCACCTAAAATAGGCACATGTCCCAAACCAGGCACTTTTTTCACATCTTTGCTACTTTCACTGCTTAACAAACCCGACAACACAATGGTTTCTCCTTGCTGAACATTAACCGTCGTATTGGTACGTCTGGTTAAAAAAGCAGGAAATCCAGAAACCGTGGTATTTGCATCAATGGTACTGACTTCCACTTCAACATTACTTGAAATGTAACCTTCTCGGTCTGCTGTTGGGTTCATGTTCAAAATAATGCCATATTGTTTGAAAATAACATTGGTTGAACCATCATTGTTGGTGATTGGAATTGGCACTTCCCCCCCCACATGAAACTCAGCTTTACCACCACTGACAGATACCAGCTTGGGTTCAGCCAATAATTTACCCGCTCCATTTTGTGTTAAAAGATTTATTTTTGCGCCCAAATTACTGGTAACACCAAAATCAGCTTTTAATGCCTGACGAGGATCAAATTGTATTGTATTATTTAACAAGGAGTCCCATTCAACACCAATTTGATTCATGTCTTTTTTGTTAACTTCCAATACCTTAACATCCAATAAAATCATGCTTTTCAATGTTAAACCGCCACCACTGACATTGTTTATCACTTCTGGAAATTGATCCGCAACGGCTTTAACCCTTTTATAATCACCATCTCTTAAACTATAACCATCAACGATGACCTGCTCACCAGACATTCGAATATTAATACCTTCAATCCCTTTTAGTCTGGCTTGAACTTGTGCAAATATTTCATCGGGTGGCTTTTTCAGGATACGCAATAAAAAGCTGTCTGACTTACCATTTCTTAACCAAATGCGTAAATCAGTCACACCTTCACCATTGGCAATCAGTAAAATTTGACCTGAATCATTTAATACCTTTGCATTCACCAATTTTCCATTACCGACAGCAATACGCTTGACATTTTTATACGATAACAACTGGGTCTGACCAACAAAAAGCTCCATAACTTCTTTATAGGCTTTTGCTGCAGATGCCGAACTTGGCAAAGCCATTAATCCCATTAAACAGAAGATATACCAAACTTTAAGTATTCCTCTATAATCTGCCACTTTCGTCATATTTTTTCCTCCGCTACATTAACATTAAAAACCATCATCAATTCAATCATTTCAAGTTCATCTCTTATTCGGATTAAACACCACCCAATATCACTTCTGTACTGGGTTTTTTTACCTATTTCTTTTTCACAACTTTCTTTTTCCCCATCAAACTCTGCAAAGTGACTCGTTCATTTGAGTTTATTTCATTATCCGTTGGCCCTCTTAATATGGCCGTCAACGTCCCTTCAGAACGCACATGGATTATTTTGCTGGCATTTTCGGGTGAAACCATGATGGTAATTGCTTGAGGAGCAGAAGATTGTCCACGAGAATTCATCTCAGAACCTGGCGCTGTTTTCTGGTCTGTAGCAAGAATGGTGACATTTTTAAGCAATGTCATTGTTACATTGACTTTATTATCTCTCAAGGTCGCTAACAGATCAATTTTATCACCTGGAACCAATAATCCCGAGATAGAAGATACCGTATCAACAGGAAAAGTCATGGCACGTTTGCCTTTATCAATTCGATTGGAAAAGCCAGAGGAGACTTTGCCTTTGGTGACATGAGAATAAAGAATGGGCTTACCCACTTCAGCAGGTGTAACCAGTGCAGAACCAATCAATTCAGAATAACGATCAGGAGTGATTGCATCAGAATGTACAAATTCCTTAGGTACAGAACGGCTCGCCACATTGCCGTAACTCATGATAGTGCCGACAGGCAAATTAGAGGTTGGCACAACCACTTTCACCATTTTATATTTACCCTGCAATCGAGTTTTCTCGGCAGTGACTTGATTGTCCAGATAATTCCCCCCCATCATGGCGGCAACTACACCCACCCCAACAGAGCCTACCAACAATAAAATGGGTCCTAAACTTTTCTTTTTCATGCTGCAATCTCCTCAATCACCATACTTTTATTATCTACACATCTTTTTTAAGTATAACGTATGGTAAAAATACTGTTTGTTTGATTTAGTTTGTTTTTATTGTTGTTACTTAA
>JABHHM010000164.1 GCA_018671575.1 Methylococcales bacterium
GCAACAACGACCGTTGCTATCGGTAAAAATAACCAGCTTGATATTGTTAAAGAGATTCATTTTCCTCATTCATTGGGTTTGCTTTATTCCGCATTTACTTATTACACTGGTTTTAGAGTTAATAGTGGCGAATATAAAGTGATGGGGTTGGCACCTTATGGCGAACCAAAATACAAAGACTTGATTCTACAAAAATTAGTTGATTTAAAAGAAGATGGCTCATTTAGGCTTGATCAATCTTATTTTAATTATGCGACAGGTCTTACAATGACCAACCAGAAGTTTGCAGATTTGTTTGGGCAGCCTGTGCGACAACCTGATACAGATCAACTGACTCAATTTCATATGGATATTGCCGCTTCAATACAAGCTGTAACAGAAGAAATTGTATTGACCATGACTCGTTCCTTAGCTAAGGAATATAATATTCCAAATCTGTGTATGGCAGGCGGTGTTGCTCTTAATTGTGTTGCCAACGGTAAAATATTAAATGATAAGGCCTTTAAGGATTTATGGGTTCAACCTGCAGCGGGGGATGCAGGGGGCGCTTTAGGAGGAGCTTTGTCTGTCTGGTATAAAGAATTAAATCAACCTCGTGTGGTTAATCCTAATGATTCCATGAAAGGATCCTATTTAGGGCCATACTATGAACAGGAAATGATTGAAAAAGAATTATCCAGTAGTGGTGCGATATTTGAAACTGTTAGTGAAGACGCTATGCTTGAACAAACGGCACAAGCTTTGTCAGAAGGTAAAGCCATTGGTTGGTTTCAGGGGAGAATGGAATTTGGTCCTCGTTCTTTAGGTGGCCGTTCTATTTTAGGTGATCCTCGATCAGAAAAAATGCAAAAAACTTTAAATCTAAAAGTTAAATACCGTGAAAGTTTTAGACCTTTTGCTCCATCAGTTTTAAGAGAAGATGTCTCACAATGGTTTGATTTGGATTATGACAGCCCTTATATGTTGTTGGTTGATGGGGTTAATAAAAGTAAATGCCGACAAATGACAGATGAAGAAGAATCTTTGTTTGGTATTGATAAGCTCAATGTTAAGCGGTCTGACATTCCCGCTGTGACACATGTCGATTATTCAGCAAGAATACAAACAGTGCATCGTGAAACCAATCCTAAATATCATCAGTTAATCAGCCGATTTAAAGAAAAAACAGGTTGTTCTGTGGTGGTTAATACCTCTTTTAATGTCCGAGGTGAGCCCATTGTTTGTACTCCTGAGGATGCATTTAAGTGTTTTATGGGGACGGGAATAGAATTGCTGGTCGTTGGTAACTGTGTGCTTAGAAAAGAATCGCAGGACAAATCCTTGATTGAAGATTATAAAGATAAATATGAACTGGATTAGTCATTTTCATCCCTAGGGTTAAAAGGCATGAGTTTTGCCATTTTATAATAAAGTTGCTCATCTTCTCGTGTCTTGGGTAATGGCGTAATAATCTGGATGGTGATGAATTGGTCACTGGATTGATTGCCAGGAAAACCTTTGCCTTTTAAGCGCAGTGTTGCGCCAGACTGGCTACCCGCAGGAATTTTTAAATTAACCGAACCATTCAACGTGGGTACATGGATGGAATCTCCCAGCGCGGCTTCCCAGGGAGTGACTTTTAAATCAAAATAGATGTCCTTTCCTTTGATAAAAAAGGGTGGGCAACTAATGAGTTCAACTTCTAAAAATAAATCACCATTTTTACCTCCATTGAGCCCAGACATTCCTTGTCCTGCTAATCTAATCTGTTGTCCTGTTGAAATATTTTTTGGCAAGCTGACATTTAATTTTCTCTGTTTAACCGATATATGTCCTTCTTTTTCAAAAACAGGAACACGTATTTCAACTGTTTTTTTGTCTCCCCGAATACTTTCCATACAGCTGACTTGTATTTTAACGGTGTGATCTTCTCCTCTTAGCTGGTCGCTATTTTTATTGGGTGGGGGTGTGGTTTTTGATTTTGTATTTGTCTGTCGATCTTGGTCTGATTTTTTATTTCGACCATACTTGAAGTTAAATTTAGAAACCCAGTCTTTTGTTCTGAAGCCTTTGTTGGATGGCGCTGGACGTTGGGTTCGATGACTTGACTCGAAATCATGTTGCTTTCTTTTTTTAGGGTTTTTTAGATTATCGTAAGCTTCATTTATTTCTTTGAATTTTTCTTCGGCATCACTGGCAGAATTAAGGTCTGGATGATATTTTTGAGCCAATTTTCTGAAGGATTGCTTTATTTCAGTTGTACTGGCTGTTTTAGCAATACCAAGTATTTTATAATAGTCTTTCATTGAGTTTGGTTTTTATGATCTAATTGGTTGGTAACGTACACGAAATAAGTTAAACAAGTTGCGTTCAACTTTAATCTATATTTGACATTCTGATTGAATAAAAGTGTAGGCATAGTCGCTCTATTCCGAACTTTTATGATTGAAGAACGTTCAAAGACAGGCAGAAGATGAGATGCAGGTTGTCTAAGTTATTTCATGCACGTTACTTAGGAATGGTCATTAAATACCATTCCGTGATTCTAAAATATTCTGTTACTTTGCCCAAAGGGCATCATGTTTTTTTATAAGTGCTGACTACATTATGCCTCAATTATTTGTTGAACAATTAGCCAATGTTGATTTTTCATATCTGTGTCCTGATTACGGTTTGGTAGGTGAAACCTGGTTGTTGGATGTCTGTCTACAAGGGAAACTTGACGACCAAGGTATGATTTTTGATTTTTCAAATGTCAAACATGAAATCAAATTGGTGGTCGAAGAGTTTATAGATCATAAATTACTCGTTCCTGTTAACTATGAGGGGCTTAGGGTTGAAAAACATCTGTCCTCAACAGAAATATGGTTTACTGATCGGCAACAACGTGAAATTTATTGCCATAGCCCAACACAAGGTATTTGTGAAATTGATTGTATGACTATAAATATAGCTGTTGTTGAGCAACAATTGGTGACTATGGTAAAAAAAGTTCTGCCAGCCAATGTAACGACTATTGATCTTAAATTAAAAATACCTGAAACAAGGCATTCCTATCAGTATAGTCATGGTTTAAAAAAACATGAAGGCGCCTGTCAGCATATTGCACATGGCCACCGTTCAGATTTGAAAATTTTAAACAATAAACAAATCAGCGCTGAATGGGAAAATTTCTGGATTGAAAAGCTTCATAGAAAATATCTGGCTGATGCAAAAGATATTGTTAAAAAACATACAAAAAATAACAAACTCGTATATCGTTTTAGTTATACTGCAAGCCAAGGTGATTACGTGCTTGAGCTTGGAGCAGATCAGTGTTACTTAATTGAAACTGAAACGACCGTTGAGTATATTGCTGAGCATATCTTTAATCAAATTATCTCTAATGATTCGGTGACAGATTTGTCTGTCAGGGCTTATGAAGGATTTCATAAAGGGGCTATTGCCAGCTAATGTGATGATTGAAAACAAACTAAATATTGATGAAAATGGACGCATAAGACGGATTCTTATTGTGGATGACGAGCCTTATATCTTAAGTGCGTTGAAGCGATGTTTAAGGTCGTTGGATGTAGAAATATTGAGTGCTGATAATGGTATTAATGCGCTTGAGGTTTTAAAAACAGAACAAGTCGATATTATTCTCAGTGATTTGCGAATGCCAGAAATGGATGGTGCAACCTTATTTTCTAGTGTAGCCAACCTTTATCCCCAAACAAAAAGAATTTTATTAACGGGTTATGCTGATTTAGATTCTATTCAAGATGCCATTAATAATGGACATATTTATTCTCTGATCGCTAAACCTTGGGATAACCAAAATGTTTTATTGATTCTCCAGCGAACACTAAAAACCATTCAACTAGAAGAAGAAAATAAAAAACTACTCGACATGACCGAAAGACAAAATAAAGAGTTAAAAAGAATTAACTCTGATTTGCAAATAAAGGTCGATGAAAAGGTTTTATCCCTTAAAGAAACTCAAAAAAAATTACGTAAAATATTCACAGATGTATTGCCTTTATATACCAATTTAATTGATGTTCAGCATGGTTTGAAGTTGGGAATGACACATCGTTTTGGTGAAATAGCCAGTGAAATAGCTTATCGATTGAAATTGGAGTTTTCTGAAATACAAGCAATTTATTTTTCTGGGTTATTACAAAATATCGGGATTACCTTGTTGCCTGAAAAAATTCTCAATAAAGCTTATGTGATGATGAGTGTTGATGAAAAAGAACAATTTCATCGCCACCCTGGTTTGAGTGAAATGTTGTTGATGGGGCATAAACAACTCAAAGAACCAGCCAATATTATTCGCTGTATTCATGAACATTGTGATGGTTCAGGGTTTCCTGATGGTAAAATGGCAGATGAAATTCCACTGGGTTCAAAAATCATACTGGTGTTGAATCATTATCAGCGGCTGCAAAATGGAAATTTGGTCAACAAAAAATTAACTCCAGAACAGGCGAGACAGTTTTTAGTGCATCATCGACATGATTATTATGAGTCCAAAATTGTTCATGTTTTTTTGGATGTTTTAGAAAAGCATAATAATGAAATAGAAATTAATTCTGAGAATCTAATGTCTGGAATGGTTTTGTCTCAAGACCTGATCGCTTTTAACAGTTTGCACATGTTGTCAAAGAATCAAAAAATCACAACAGAAATTATTCATCATATTAAGTCATTTGAAAAAGAGGTGGGCAATCAGTTTTTAATATTTGTTAATTCAAATATTGATGAATTTGAATGAAATTGACACATTGTCTTGTTGTGACTATAGCCATGATTATAGTCATAAAGGATTGTAATCATGAATAAGCAGGTGACCATAATTATCTTAACAAAATTTTCGCTCAAGAGCTTTTTACCAATAAATTGGATGAAACAGGCATAATTAAGATAATTTCTATATCTGAAAAAGACTGGATAATGAATCTTGCACTAAATTGGGATAATAAAGATCCCGCAGATAGAGTCATTGTCACTTTGGCTAAAAACTTAGGCGCTGGTATTGTTACATCAGATAAGCGGATTAGAAATTTCTATAAAAAGTGTATTTGGTGATTAGGGTGTACAAATACACTTTTATTCAATCAGATCATTTGAATCTTGTATAAATATAAAGCCAAGAACGGAAAGTTAGGGGAGGCGAAATAAATAAATGTTCAAATTGTACAGGATTTTTGTTCGCCTTTGAGGCGCATTCCCTTATTTAGTGCGCGTCCCTCAGAAATTCAACTGCACCCCCAAATGCAATCCACTGTCCAGCTTGTAATTTCCAGCATTGCTCTGGCTGATGCTTAATTGACGTAACCCTAAAAAAGCATAAGCATTTTTAGATATTTTCATGTCGCCATTGACACTGATTTCCCGAACGCCATCAGCCAAGCCACTGGTGGTAATGTCAGGTGCAAAATAAGCTTCTGCAGAGAATGAGAAAGGAGTTTGGTTGAGCTGATTTAATCTCACTCTGGCACCCAGTGCGATAGAATAAAATTGATTGTTTTTTTCGTCCAGTGCAAAACCATAAGCTTTGACTCCAATGCCCGTCTGTATGTTGGCTTTTTCATACTGAGCCGATGAGCCTGTGAGTAACCGCCCTGAAACAACAATGTCATTTTTTTCATTGAAGAGTAGGTTCGCTCCAACATTTACACCGTTTAGTAAATTGGACTGAAATTGTGATAGTCCTAATTCAGCCATGTCATTATTCAGCTTAAACTCAAACTCAGTGGCAAAAGCCTGTAAAGGTAATATCATCAATAAAGTGGCTATTTTTGAAGTCATTGAATTTATTCTCAGAATGATGATAACAAAGCATCTTTGTCTGTTGTTTTATCAATTGCCTGCTTAATTTTGTTAAATACTTCGGTGGCTTGTTCGGCATGTTTTAAATAGGATGTTAGTGCTCCATGATGCCAACCAGCCGCTTTTAATACTTCTTTTTTGTAATTGACGCCAGGTACCCCAGTACCTCCAATCGCTATTAAAGCATCTTCAATTTTAA
>JABHHM010000353.1 GCA_018671575.1 Methylococcales bacterium
CTGAAAATAATGAACTCACCAATTTGATGATGCTTATTTTACCATAATTTTTCATGTTTTTATCGTAATATCAGGTGATTACAGCAGTTTTTATAAATTAAACTTTCGGATTCAGGTATAGGTTTAAAAATATCAAAAATAAAAATCACTTCGTCTGATTATAGCGATGATAAAAAATAACTATTTCTAGCAAAAAAATATTTATATTAGTGAAATCTTTTTTATTTAGATGTATTATCCGCATCATCATAGATAATGTTTAATGAAAAGTTGAGGAAATATGTCAGATCGCAGACTACAGGTATTTCATACCGTTGCCAAATTATTGAGTTTTACTAAAGCAGCAGAAACACTGCATATGACACAACCTGCTGTGACCTTTCAAGTTAGGCAACTGGAAGATTTTTTTAATACACGATTATTTGATCGTACTCATAATAGAATTAATTTAACCGAAGCTGGCTATCGGGTTTTTGAATATTCAGATCGAATTTTTGAATTATACAATGAAATGGATAATTCTGTTCGTGAAATGACTGGAGATATCAGTGGAGTGTTGACAATTGGTGCCAGCACAACGATTGCTGAATACATGTTGCCAGCATTATTAGGTGATTTTAAATCTAAATATTCAGAAGTTGATATTCACTTAAAAGTATCTAATTCCGATGGCATTGTCAGCATGGTTGAAAGTAATATCATTGACCTTGGCGTGGTTGAATCTCCTGTTAATAATAAAAATTTAATGGTTGAAAAATGTAAGATGGATCAATTGGTCGCTATAGCAACGCCAGATCATGTTATCGCAAATCATGATTCTGTCAGATTGAATGAGTTGCTTTCTTTTCCATTTATCTGTCGGGAAGAAGGTTCTGGAACCCGAGATGTCATTAATAGTTATGTGAAAGATCTTGATTTTGATGGTTATGGTTTGAATATCAGTATGGAACTGGGTAGTCCTGAGTCTGTTAAAGGTGCTGTTGAAGCAGGCATGGGCATTTCTATTATTTCAAAAGCAACAATACAAAAAGAATTACGTTTAGGAACATTGGTTGCCGTGCCATTGGATCCTATTTTAGAACGGCCATTTTCTTTTGTGCATCAAAAACAGAAATTTAGACAAAGAGTGATGGATGAGTTACTTGAGTTTGCCCGTGTCTATTGTGAAGAAAATCAACCAAACTAGATTTTAGCCAATGCAATGCAATAAAAAAAACTTAGGTTTACTGTTTGATCAATTAGCTGATGAGGATAAAAAAACATTATTTTTATTCGCACAATTCATTGTTTCCAATACTGAATCGGTTGATGATGTTAAAGAAGCTTTGCCTGAGATAACATTGATAGAAAGACCCGAGAAAGAATCAGTGATCAATGCAATAAAAAGATTGTCAGCCAGTTACCATATGGTTGATAGAGATAGTTTGATGAATACCACTTCTGACTTAATGATGCAGCATATGTTGAAAGGCAAGAAAGCTCCTGATGTGATTGATGAATTAGAGATGGCATTTGAAGAAAAGTATCAAAAATTAAAGCAGGAACATGAGAGTGAAAGGTGAATTATGGAGTTGATTTGTGGCTGGTTTAATCGGTATTTTTCTAATCCTCAGGTTGTCTTTTTAATTGTTTTATTGACCTTTGTTTTTACGGTTATTATTTTTATGGGCGACATTCTGGCACCTGTTATTGCTGGTGTTGTGATTGCCTATTTGTTAGAAGGTATTGTACGTGCTTTTGAAAGAAAGCGAGTGCCAAGATTATTGGCTGTCATGATCGTTTTCTTGTCTTTTTTGACTTTTCTAACTTTTATCATCGTTGCTTTAATTCCCAGATTATACCGACAGCTCAGTCAATTAATTCAACAAATTCCAGAAATGATTTCAACAGGGCAAAATGCCATGTCTCAGTTACCTGAGTTGTACCCAGACTATGTGACGGAGGAGCAAATTGCACAAATAATGAGTAAAATTCAGGAGCACCTTGGAGCTATGGGGCAGCAATTGTTTTCTGCTTCAGACTCAATATTTCTTGGCAGTATCATGGCTTTAGTTTTTGTGGTGTTGTTACCTATTTTGGTTTTTTTCTTTTTGAAAGACAAAGACAGAATCGTTCATTGGATGACAACTTTTTTTCCTAAGGAACGGTTTTTGGCACAAAAGGTTTGGAAAGAAGTTGATGTTCAGATTGGAAATTATATTCGAGGTAAATTTTGGGAAGTTTTGGTGGTTTGGTCAATCACATTCATGACATTTGCTTATATGGGATTGCAGTACGCAATGTTGTTGGGTGTGTTGGTAGGATTGTCCGTGATCATTCCTTATGTTGGGGTTGTTGTTGTCACATTTCCCGTCGTTATTATTGCCTTTTTCCAATGGGGGGCGAGTAATGAGTTTGTCTATCTAATGGCGGCATTTTTTGTTATTCAAGCTTTGGATGGCAATATTTTAGTGCCATTATTGTTTTCCGAGGTGGTTAACTTGCATCCCATTGCTATTATTGTTGCAATACTTGTTTTTGGTGGTGTCTGGGGGTTTTGGGGGGTGTTTTTTGCAATACCCTTGGCAACATTGGTACAATCAGTTATTTCTGCTTGGCCTGTTACAGAGCTGAAAGATGATGATAGAGCTGTTTGTTCAATCTGATTTTGTGTATTTAGAAAAGTGATTGAATCAGTCTATTGACAAATTCAATCACTATAATCATCCCTTAGGGGCGTTATTTCGTACGCGTTACCTTAAGTAGGTGACCATAATTATATTAACATTTTCACTCAATATTTTCCGCCCTTTGGTACTACTACTCTGACCGAATAGACCTCTATGCAATCAGAGCAGTAACACCAAAGGTCAAAAAATCTTGAGCGAAAATTTTGTTAAGATAATTATGGTCACCTACTTATCTCAACTGTATCGAATCAAAAAATGTTTTAGCCACTTTTTTGTCAAAATGTTTTTTATATTGTAAATACATCACCTGATAAATAACACTTCCTTTAGTGAAAATACGGTAGGCGATAACTGTTTTCTTGTTACCTGATCCTTTTTCTAATAAATATTCAAGAGCTTTTCCAGTACCGACTGATATGGTTTTCTTTTTGTGTATCAGCGCACGGGTGTTTTTAATGAATTTCTTTGATATTTTTACGTGGGTTGGTGTGGCAATCTTTGCCGGTAATTTCCGTTTATAATCCGTGGCAGACATTTGAAAAATACCATTGGCACTTTGTGCCATCATAGACACTGAGTTATAGCGTCCAGCTTTCTTTTGTTT
Organism: Methylococcales bacterium; assembly: GCA_018671575.1. GTDB lineage: Bacteria > Pseudomonadota > Gammaproteobacteria > JABHGC01 > JABHGC01 > JABHHM01. The sequence goes on from JABHHM010000353.1 coordinate 3,274, forward strand.
TTCTTTAGGTGTGCCGAAAACTTTCATGGAAATAGGTAAATAACGTGATTTAAACATACCCCATTTTTGTTGTTGGGCTGATTGTGGTTTTCTAACAGATGCTCGTTGATTGGACTGTGTAACTTGACTAGAACGATTACCTTTAGGTGTATTAACTTGTAATTGTTTGGTCTTTTTTGCTGTATCGGCACAGAGTTCTCCAAAAGGCCATGATTTTAGCTGTGCAATTTGATCATTATTATTGAGTACCCAAACTTCTAAGGCCGAAATTTTGTATTGTTGCCCAACTTTTTTGCCACGTTCATAGCGACCGCCTTCTTTTGTTAAGGATATTCGAGATTTACGTTTTTTCATTGCTCCGAAAATTTCAATCATATTGTTTTGATAATGTTTGATAAAAATCTGAGGACAGTAATTTTGGGAAAATTTTATTTTTCCATTAAATACTTGAGACAATGTCTTTTTCAGTACTTTTTCACCTCTTGAATTGAGTTGTACTTTGGAGCCTTTGACATAGTGAAAAGAATTAAGCATGGCACGTACCATTGCTTCCACTTGCTTTTTGTTACCTTGGCGTAAATTTTTGTAGATATAGGCAAAGGCTTCTTTGTC
>JABHHM010000187.1 GCA_018671575.1 Methylococcales bacterium
TAAGCAAGTTGGATGTTTATTTATTGCGAATCCCCTAAGCTTTGAATATGATTAATTCTAATCGGAGCGGGCGGGTGAGAGTCATAAAATGCAGAATAGATTGGTGAAGGGGTTAGTGTACTGGCATTGTCTTTATACATTTTAACCAGTGCATTGGGTAAATGAATTTTACCTGTTTGGCTGACGGCATATTCATCTGCTTCAAATTCTTGTTTTCTGCTTAAAAAGGAGAAAATAGGGGTAAAAAATATATTAAACACAGGGAAAATTAGCATAAATAGTAAAATGGCAAGATGATTTGATGGTGTATCAATTGCGAGGCCATTAAAAAACCAGTTTTGTTCTATTAGCCAGCCAAGTAAAGCAAGGCAACCTAAGCTGATAGCACTGGTATTGATGAGCTTTTTCACAATGTGTTTGTGTTTGAAGTGACCTAGTTCGTGCGCCAGTACCGCTTCAATTTCTTCATGAGTTAAGCTTTCTAGTAATGTGTCAAAAAAAACAATGCGTTTTTTTGAGCCTAGGCCCGTAAAATAGGCATTGCCATGGCCTGATCTTTTTGATCCATCCATGACAAAAATACCATCACAATGAAAACCACCACTATCAAGTAGTTTTTCAATTTTTTGCTTTAATTCTTGGTCTTCAAGCGGGGTAAATTTGTTGTATAACGGTGCAATGAATGTAGGGTATGCCCACATCATAAATAGCATAAAACTGATGAAAACTGCCCAAACTAACAGCCACCAGTATGTGCCAGTAGAATCCATTAACCAAAGAACAGTTGCCAGTAATGGAATCATGATGGCAAAAGAAACGAGGTTATTAACAAACCAGTCTTTTATATAGAGTTGAGGTGTTGTTTTATTGAAACCAAATTTTTCCTCAGTCACAAATGTTTTGTATATCTCAAGAGGTAAACCAATGATATCGCTGATGAGTGTAACACCTAAAATAACAACGATACCAAGCCAAATAGGGGATAATTCAAATGTTTGTAGCTGACTGTCTAAATAATGTATGCCACCGCCGACAGTCCATAGTGCCAATAAAATAGCACCAAAAATCAAGTCAACATACTGGACTTTTATTTTTGCCATTGTGTAATTTGCTGCTAACGAGTGATCTTTTAAGGATATTTTTTCTACAAAACCCTGAGGAACAGTTGTCTTGTGTTTTTTTATATGGAGGAAATGTTGAAGGGATAACCACAGTTGAAGCATTGTCCCAAGCATTAATAAAATGATAAAAATTGTGCTGAATTGATTCATAGTTGCCTAAAGTCGATTAAGTAGGGGAGTATAATTATATACAAGAAAATATCGCTGAGCATACCAAACTCTATTAAATAAAAACCAGTTTTATATAAAAAAAATGATAATTATTCATATAATTAAGTTATGTAAATCACAAAACTATAATGTCGAGGGAATTTATGGATGCTGATCCGTTAAACTTAATTTGGATAGATTTGGAAATGACGGGGTTAAACCCACAAGAAGATACAATTATTGAAATTGCTACCATTGTCACAGATAAAGACTTAAATATTTTAGCCGAAGGTCCCGTTTATGCGATTAAAACGGATGAATCTGAATTGGCTAAAATGGATGATTGGAATCAGAGCCATCATGGAGAGTCTGGGCTTTTAAAGCGTGTCAGAGAAAGTTCTTGTGACATGGCTCAGGCAGAGGTTGAAACAATTGCTTTTCTTGAAAATTATGTGCCTGCTGGAAAATCACCCATGTGCGGCAACAGTATTTGTCAGGATCGACGATTTATGTTTCGTTTGATGCCAATACTCGAAGAATATTTTCATTATCGTAATTTGGATGTCAGTACAGTTAAAGAATTGGCTTCACGTTGGAAGCCAGATATTATTCCTGGTTTTCAGAAAAAGGGGTGTCATCTGGCGATGGATGACATTGTAGAGTCAATTGACGAAATGAAATATTTTCGCCAGCACTTTATTGATGTTTAGGCACTAAATTTCTAAGGGCTTCTGTCGCCTTTGTATCAAAATAAGTCTCAAGAAAGTTGTTGGTTCCCCTGATTTCATCGATGACCGCTTGAGACCATTGAATGTATTTGATCTTTCTGTCGTTGTCCCAATCGCCAGGTGGATTATTTGTAATGTCGGTAATGTTTGAAATTTTATCTCCTAGCTTGACTAGTTTTGCTTCAATGGACTTTTCTTTTGCTTTGACTATTTGCAAACGTTTGCGTTCTTGTTTATCTAATGATTTGTCATCAGTGACTTCCAATACAATGCTACAAATTTTTTCCCCGAAATGGTGGGTGATTTCTTCAGCCGTTGTTTCTGTATCTTCTATTGTGTCATGAAGTAGTGCCGCGGCTAAAACATTAATGTCTTCAATTTTTCCCGTATTAACAATAAAATTGGTAACCATGATTGGGTGATTAATATATGGCGTGGCATTTTTGTCTTTTCTGCGTTGATTTTTGTGCTTTTCTGTGGCAAAAAATAGTACATTAAATAATGTGGACAGTGTGTTTGACATTGTTAATGATTCCTTAGGTTTTATGATTGAAGATCATTTGAAGGTGGAATCAAGAACGGGAGTTATTTCGTGCTTGTTCCTAATCATTAATTATAGAAAGTATTAAAAAATAGTCGCTACATCATTAGTATTTATATCTCAAGGTTCTTTTAGGAGGAACGGTAGTGAAAAAATTTGCAATTTTTATTGGCGTAATTATTACCATATTCAGTAGTTTTTTTATCATTGCTGCAATGTCTGATTTGATGTCCCCAGAAGATTCTAAAACCGAAGTGGGTATTATGTGGGGGATTTTAGTGTTTTTTATGCTGACCTTATCTGCGGGGCTTTATTTAATTGTTGCCAACGTGAAAAAAGGTCGTCGGCAGAATTTGGAAGCATCTGAAAGACAATTGTTAGAATTAATTGCTCAACACCATGGCAAAGTAACTTCCTCTGATATTGCGTTGAATACACATATGACGTTGCAAGAAGCAGAAGATAGCTTGAAAGCGTTGTGCCAGAATGGTAAAGGTGAGATTCAGTTGACTAAAGAAGGGAAAATGCTTTATGTTTTTTTCGGGTTTATTTCTGATGAAGAAAAGCAAACATCCAAAAATGTGATGGAGTTTTGAGCTGAATTCGTAAAAACCTCTGAGACAATGTGAAATATCGCTATATTTGACTTTAATATCAATATTTTATCTGATATTATGCTCAAAATTTAAAGTTTCGGGATTCAGCTGATTTATTTAGAATTATTGGCTGAATATTTATTAATCGCGGTTTACCGCATAACAAATAGGTAGTTTTTTTACCTGTAAGGACGTTTCATCAATGACTGAGAGTTTCGCTGAATTATTTGAGGAGAGTTTAACTAAATCTGAACTTAGACCTGGTGCCATCATGATGGGAACAGTGTTGGAAATTACATCTGAATTTGTAATTGTCAATGCTGGCTTAAAATCTGAAGGAACAATTCCAAAGAGTCAGTTTTTAAGTAACGATGGTGAGTTAGAGGTTGAAGTAGGGGATGAGGTTGAAGTTGCATTAGATGCAATTGAAGATGGTTGGGGTGAAACTCGATTGTCCAGAGAAAAGGCGAAACGAAATCAAGCATGGAGAATGTTGGAAGTCGCTAACGAGAAAGAAGAAACCATTAAAGGTGTTATCACTGGCAAGGTTAAAGGTGGTTTTACCGTTGAAGTGGATGCAGTTAGAGCTTTCTTACCTGGTTCTTTGGTTGATGTTAGACCCATTAAAGATACTACTTTCCTTGAAGGTAAAGAAATTGAATTCAAAGTCATCAAATTGGATCGAAAACGTAATAATGTGGTGGTTTCAAGACGTGCTGTTGTTGAATCTGAATACAGTGCAGAGAGAGATGCATTACTAGAGAGCATTCAGGAAGGTATTACAGTTAAGGGTGTAATTAAAAACTTAACTGATTATGGTGCTTTTGTTGATTTAGGCGGTGTTGATGGTTTATTGCATATCACAGATATGGCATGGAAACGTGTTAGACATCCTTCTGAAATCGTCAATATCGGTGATGAAATTGATGTTAAAGTCCTTAAGTTTGATCGTGAAAAAACACGAGTTTCTCTTGGTCTGAAACAAATGGGTGATGATCCATGGGCAGACATCAATAGAAGATACCCAGAACATACAAGATTATTTGGTAAAGTTACCAATTTAACAGAATATGGTTGTTTCGTTGAATTAGAAGAAGGTGTGGAAGGTCTGGTTCACGTATCAGAAATGGATTGGACAAACAAAAATGCACATCCTGCTAAGATTGTTCAACTGGGTGATGAAGTTGAAGTCATGGTGTTGGATATTGATGAAGAAAGACGACGAATTTCTTTGGGTATGAAGCAATGTCAAGCAAACCCATGGGAAGAATTTTCTGCAATGCACAACAAGAACGATAAAGTGGTTGGTAAAATCAAATCAATCACCGATTTCGGTATCTTTATTGGTTTGGATGGTGGGATTGACGGATTGGTTCATTTATCTGATATTTCTTGGAATATTCCTGGCGAAGAAGCCGTTAGAGATTATAAAAAAGGTGATGAAATTGAAACGGTCGTATTGGCTGTTGACCCTGAAAGAGAGCGTATTTCATTGGGGGTCAAACAAATGGATAAAGATCCATTCTCCAATTATGTTGCCCAATTCTCAAAAGGCAGTATCGTCACAGGTAAGATCATTGAAGTCGATGCAAAACATGCTGTTGTTGAACTGGAAGAGAGTGTTGAAGGTCATATAAGAGCTTCTGAAATGACCAGAGATCGTGTTGAAGATGCACGAACTATCTTGAAAGAAGGTGATACTGTTGAGGCTAAATTCATTGGTGTTGATCGTAAAAACCGTATCATCAGTTTGTCAATCAAGGCAAAAGATGCTGATGAAGAAGCTGAAGCAATGCAAGACTATGCTCACAGTGCCAATTCTGGTGTGACATCATTGGGTGATATTTTAAAACAGCAATTAGAAAAATAATTGA
>JABHHM010000154.1 GCA_018671575.1 Methylococcales bacterium
TCATTTTTACAATTCCTTCAGCAATTAATGATTTGCTGATTATTTTTTTTATCTCTGTATTGTGATGAATTAAATGTGCAACATGATCTCCTGTTTTACGAATTTCTTCCCCACAATTTGCAATTACCGCCCAATGTCCTAATTCAATTCTTTGTTGACAGTTACTGATCATTTCAGCATGGTCAATTTTTTCATAATATTTGAATGAAATTAATTGGGTACTGGGAGAGTTTTGTAAAACTTCATCAATCACTTTTGCTGTGGATTTGAGTTTGATGGATGATAATTCACCGCCACTGGGAATTTTTCCGACAACTTTTTTGACAGGCTGGTAATCAGCAACTGCAGCAGAAAATATACCATAATCAAAATGTGTTTGTTGCATAGAGTCTTTAACTTGTTGTCGATATTCATCATAGTGAAAAATATTCTTAACAGGTAGACCTGGCCGACTAATATAGCCACCTTGACCTTTGATTAATAAAACATCAGCGCCTCTCAAGAATAATGATTCTGCAACAAGACTGCCTAATTCACCTGTAAATCGATTAGTCATATAGCGTACATCATCAATATAAACGGGTGTTGTGCCAGCAGTAACTAAAATGCTTTGCCCTTTTAATGTTGATTGGCTTACGGATCGACAAACTTCATTGATAATAATTGTTTCATCGGCCAACAAATGTTTGCCGAGTTGATCTTTAGGTTGGATGAATTGAACACCCAGCAGACTTAATTGCCGCATTGATTGAGTTAAAATAGGGTTGTGCATACTGCCATGCATGGCTGGCGCAATAAGAACGGATGTTTTTTTTTGTTGAAGTTTACCTAAAGCACTGGCTATGGTTGTGGTAATGGCATTGTCAGCAATGCCATTGGCTATTTTGTTGATAGTATTGTAGGACGCAGGTGCAATTAAGTAGGCATCAAAAGGTGTTTTTTCAGACAAATGTTCAGTATTTGAAGATAATTCAGTAATGATGTGTTGTTGACTGCTCCATTGTACTGCTTCTTTTGTCGTATATTTTAGGGCATCAGAGGATAAGTAAGCGGTTACTTTTGCGCCTTGTCGTCTTAAAGCTCTAATAAGTATTGGTGTTTTGAATGCTGCAATACTGCCTGTGACTAATAATGCGATATTTTTATTTTTTAAATGCTGGCTATCAAGAATAACATCGCTGTCATTGCAAGATGAGCTTTGGGGCGGAGAAAAATCCCAGGTCATTGAGAATTGCCTTTAGGCTGAATATTCATGTTGGATAAATTAACTTTTCTTAAAAATATTAGACCACCAGCGTCTGCGTTTGGCGGGTTGTAATATTTCAGATAAATTATCAGGTTTTTTTAATGACATAATCCAGCCTGGTAATGGTGGATTATCACTGAATCCACAAGAAACACCCAAGTTATTGGGGTCAAATATTTTGACCATAGTGGGAGATGATTTGTCATCAACATAGACAACACCACAATAACTTTCATCATGTTCTTTTTTGATTAAGTCATTAATTTCAGTGATGAAGTTTAAGGTTGATTCCCAATCCGAACTGGTTTCTGGTGGAGTTTCACCAATGGCATAAATATACCAGTTTTGTTGTTCCGATCGTAAAGTTTCTAGTAATTCATCAAATTGAGGCCACCTTAATATGCCAGTAAAGCAACCTCTGAATTGTTTTAAAAATTCACTATTTTCTGGATTCATTTTTGTATTACCATAATAAATATAAATAAAAGTATATATTAAAATGATAATGTTTCAATTAATGAGCGGCTGAAAGGGTTATCATTCTCCATTAATCATAACGATTAACTGACGGTTTTGGTGATGAGTTCTATGTTCCCATAAAAAAATACCTTGCCATATTCCGAGCATTAATTTACCAGAGATGATTGGGATAGATAGGTCGTTTTTTGTTAAGACGCTTCGAATATGGGCAGACATGTCGTCAACTCCCTCATCAATGTGTTTGAATCGGTGGTCGCCATCTTTAACCAAGCCTGTCATATAGGTCTCTAAGTCTGTTTGGACGTCAGGGTCTGCATTTTCGCATAAAATAATGGATGCGCTGGTATGTTGAAGAAACAGGTGGCACATTCCAGTCTGAATACCAGATTGTTCAACAACTTGTTTGACTTTGTCGGTCATTAAGTAAGTTTTTCGGCCGTGGGTTGTCAGGTGAATTGTTTGGTGTGTGAAAAGGCTCAAATGACTACTCTTTGTTTTTACATTTACTCAAATCCAGTAACCAAACCTTGAGCATTGTATGTGAATTTTGCATTTTTAAATTTATCTGTTTTAACAATTTGTCTTAAACCATCAAGGGTGTAATAGGGGATGTCAACCAGTAGCATGTTGACCATCCATTTGGGTAACATGCCTTCTGGTTCGGTATGGTGTTGCCAAAAAACTTTGACAAAGCCATTCTCTAATGGGGAAAATTCAAAGTAACCTGTTGAGTGTTTGATTTTTACCAAAGACTTGGTTTTGATTTTTTGACAACTTGCTTTGTTATTTGATTGGCAATAGTCGGGAACTGCAATGGCATTAATTCTCATGGTTTTTGTTGCAGGGTTTTGAATTAAAGTCATTTTAGATAGGATGTAGCGGTCAGTTGCGGGGAAGGGAAAATCACTGATGTGATAAAGAACTCTTTCTTTTAGTTTTATTTCATTGATTAGAGCAGGATGAGTGCACTGGTGAAACCACTTCGGACATGATTCAACATCTAAAAATGCCGCTAAAATACTATCCATTGAGGCTTTGATTTTAATGCTACCCTGAAATTCTTTGATATCAGAGTTTGTTTTATTTCTCAATGAAACGGTAATTCCATTTTTATTTTTTGCTAATTTCCAATCTGCAATACTGGTTAATGAAACAACCAGTAAGCAGATTAATATTGGAATTAATGCGAGTCTTCTCATTTTATAAGGCATCTAAAAAACAATTAGTTTGCTGACGCTTTCATTGGGTCTGCACCAATTGTGCCTTTTAATGATTCCAAATACTGATCAGACTTAACATGAATTAACTTGTTTTTAGCCTGTTCAAGACGTTCATTGAGTTTTAATTCTGCAACTTCATCAGCATAGTTTTCCTGAGAAATAATATTTTCTAAATAATTGATGTGCCTTGTCCAGAGTTTAATGTCTCTGTCTTGTTTGGTTTGCAGACGTTCTTTGTACCAATCTGAATTAATGACTGTGTCATATTCAAATAAATTTCTAATGTCTGGATGATGAGCATCTTTGCCTTCATATTCTCCCGTTGCCATGATGGTTAATAGGGCTTTAATTGGAGGGCAGGCTTCTTCAATGCTGTTGTCGTCGATATATTGTTGTGCGACTGTTTGTTGAGCTTCAATGATATTATTGATGCCGTCAACGTAGCAATCTATGCCTTGTTTTTCTGGTTTTAATATTTTCTCATCAAATACAGTGGTGGGAGTGTCAAAAATTCTACCAAAAAAGCTACGGACGAAATGCTGGGTGATTCTATAACCTAAGCGACTGGCTAGAACTTTTTCACCTTTGTGTTCAAAATCCTCTAGTTTTTCTAAATGACCTTCTTTGATGAGTAATGCTGGTTGTTGATATTTGGTTGGGATACGAGCCCAGATTTCTGGAATGAGTAAGCTGATGTCGTGATCGACTCTAATATTAGGTCCAACCCATCCTGCGGCACTACTAAATCCACCATAACCAGTGATGATGAATGAAACCAGTGTGTTGTTCAGGTCAGCAGTTGTTCTTAATGCATTGAATGGGCTTTTGGTTAAAGCTCCCTCACTACCTGCGCCAGTGGTTGAAGGTGATTTACCTGTTAAGCTACATATGAAATCCATAAATAACTCAGGAAGTTCCTGGTAATGAATGGGGTTGTATACTGCCAATGGGCGAATGCCTGGTTCGGGAGGATTGTTTCTTCTGCCCGTCAGTACCGAGTCGACAGGAAAGAATATGTCTTCTTCTGCTTTGGCACGACGTTGAAAGCGTGCTCCCAGTTTGGCGATATAGGTTTTAAAGCTGTTAGTGATATCGGGTCTGGTTTGTAAGTAGCGTGGATTTTTGCTGGGGCTACCATCAACCATACGAGGGTGTGCAGAGGAAACAACATATTTACTGCTGTCTTCACTGGCTTTACTGATCAAATTTTTCATGGGGTCAGTGTATTTATAAAAACTTGAAATATCTTCTGATAATTCTTTTGCATTGGCAGAAGATAATGGCTCAAAATTGGCTATGAAATTACCAGGTTGCGCCATGTCCCACTCTGTTTGCTTGTCAAAACCTTTGTGTACCGCTTCATCTGGGCGTTGAAATAAACGGTATTCACAGTTTTTAACCAATTTCACACTGTCATATGGGCTTTTTGCAGGTGAATTGCTTAAACGTTTTTTAGGGACAACAATGGAGACACTGATATCATCTTCCATTTGTACTTTTTCTGCCGCAATGTAATCTTGTCTGGCTTTATAAATTCTCCATGAACCATTATCTTCTAGTCCGACTCTGATGTAGGACATGACAATGTTACGACCATCATATTTTAATTCATTGCCTGGGTTGTCATTAATCCAGTCAACACTAAAATGTTTGCGCCATCCAGTTGTGCCCCATTCTTTGTTGTAAAAACGTTTAATGGCAAATGCCAAGGCTTTTATTTGATGGGGAATGGTTGAAATCCAATCATTGTATTCTTTGGTGAACGTCAGTGGTGATGGAATTAATAATTTGATCACAGACCCAAGGCTTCTTTCTGAATCTAGAAATGATCTGGTGTCAGCTGGAGAAGGTTGTTGTTCTGGTAGAAATCGACCGCTGAAGTCATAGTCAAAAATATTTTGAACTTGATCCAAATCTTTTTCTAATTCAGCGATAAATAGTGGGCCATAAATCATTGAATCTTCAATGGATTTTGATATTTCAGATTTTCCACCACCAGAAACAGTGCTGGGTTTGTGACAAAAAGTACCTTCAGCTTCTGTGCCAATTAATCTCCATGAGGGAGCATTGGGGTGTTTTTGCATATTGACTCTATAGCCACTGGGGTGCATATAAACTTTGTCTGGTTGGAGTTTTATGCTGGATGCTTTGCCTTCTTTATTTTGCCAGCTAACGGTCATTTTGTTGATGTCCATTTGTAGGTTTTTTTCTGGAACAAACAATAGCTGAGGATATTCTTTGCTAATGGCATAACCTTCTGGTTGAAGTTTTATGAGGTCGCCATAGTTTTTGATGACATCTTCAAAGGTATATTCAGCGTTGCGTGTTTTGCTGTCTTTACCGAATTCTTCACCGTGATTATGACGAACAAATGTCAGTGCGCCACCAGCATGTTCTTCTTCTGCTAAGCCGAATAAGTTAGTGGAGAAGCTAATTTGAGTTTTGACTTCTTTTTTACAATAACCAAAATAATTGTCTGTAATGATGGTGACAATTAATCCATCTTCATTTCGGGCTGTAATTTTAAAGGCTTGCCCATCATTGTATTTTTCATCTTCTTGTTCCCAGCACATGCCTTGTTTTTTCTGGTGTTCTGTGGCTTCACTGATGTGAGGTAAACCCACTTCTTTTTTGGTGAGTTTGAGTAAATGAGGTGCTAAAATGACGCAGCCAGTGTGGCCAGTCCAGTGTTCAATATCTAAAGCAGCATCATTGACGGGCAGATAAGGGTTGCCTGCATTACCAAAAATACTTTCAACAAAATCCAAGTTACTGACCAATGATCCAGGAGCAAAAAAGCGAATTTCCATGCTTTTTTCTTCTTCCCATCCTTGTACCGATGGACAGACTGTTGGACGTAACAGTAAAGAAACAAATAATTTTGCCTTATCTTCTTGTGTGGCTGTAAATGGCAATGTTAATAAATCTTCTGGTGGATTTAATGCCGCATATAATAAGTGACAAAAAGTTTTTTTAGGGACAGAAATTTTATCACCACTGATTGGGAGTCCGCCTTCTGCGACATGAAAAGAACCTTTAGTAGTTCGTCTGTCACTGATGGGGTTGTGTAATACGCCTTGTTGAATTCGGTAGCTGGTAACATGGCTATTGCTATATTCTGATTTGCTGGGTGGCAATGAGAGTTCTCTGGCAACACCATGACGATCTAATACCATGGTTGTTCTAGGCAAACGTATAGGATGAGGTAGTTTGCAGTCACTGAAATAGTTGTCAATAAATTGTTGAATTCGTTGGTCAGCAGGGCATAAATAGTCAGCCAGTAATCTTGATTTTTCTTTATAACTGAGTAATAAATCATGAGCAATCGACATAAAGTCATGATTGCAGTCATTTTGACAGGTAGGTTGGCCTGAAGAGGCAAGTTTTAGGTTGATGTATAGTTGTAGGCGATTTCTTTCTTGCTCTAAATCGTCAGTTTCATCATAAAAACCCAGTATTTTTTTATAATTCATTCAGTCACTCCTGCGTGATGGAAGCCAATACTATTAAACATAATGCACGACAATATATCATATTCGTTTAATGTTTGAAAACAATATAATTGAGGCTGAAAAACTAAAAATAGTCAGCTTGAGAATGATGTGTTGATTGATATTTTTGTTGTAGTTTTTGACTCGTTTTGGTAACTTTGCTGTTGTTTAATTCTCATCAATCTCTCAATATCAAAATTTAAATTAATCTGGTCATGGCAAAATATATTTTTATAACTGGTGGCGTTGTTTCTTCTTTAGGTAAAGGCATTGCTGCCGCTTCTTTGGGTGCAATATTGGAAGCTCGTGGCTTAAAAGTCACGTTGACTAAGCTTGATCCCTATATCAATGTGGACCCTGGAACAATGAGTCCTTTTCAGCACGGTGAGGTTTTTGTGACTGAAGATGGTACCGAAACCGATTTGGACTTAGGTCACTATGAGCGTTTTGTACGAACAACAATGACTCGGAATAATAATTTTACCACTGGTCAGATTTATGAAAGAGTCATTTCCAAAGAACGTCAGGGAGAATATTTGGGTGCGACTGTTCAAGTCATTCCTCACATTACCGATGAAATAAAGCGTTGTATTCAAGAGAGTGCAGGCGATGCTGATGTGGCAATGATTGAAATTGGTGGCACAGTGGGAGATATTGAATCGTTACCTTTTTTAGAGGCGATACGTCAAATGGGTGTGGAAATGGGGCGTCGACAAGCATTATTCATGCATTTGACCTTGGTTCCTTATATTGCAACGTCTGGAGAAATCAAAACAAAACCGACACAGCATTCAGTTAAAGAGTTGCGTTCTATTGGGATTCAGCCTGATGTTTTACTGTGTCGCGGTGATCGTGAATTGCCCGCAGAAGAAAGAAGAAAAATTGCATTATTTACCAGCGTATTTGAACGATCTGTTATTTCCGCCATTGATGCTGATAATATTTATCGTATTCCAATGTTACTGGAAGAACAGCATTTGGATGATATTGTTGTCGAACAGTTTAGATTGGATGCCAAACGGGCAGATTTGTCTGAATGGGTTAATTTCATGGATGCGGTGGGAAGACCAGAAAAAACCGTTACCATTGCAATGGTTGGAAAGTATGTTGATTTGACTGAATCATACAAGTCATTGTCCGAAGCTTTGATGCATGCGGGTGTACATACATTGACAAAAGTAGTTATTAATTACATTGACAGTGAAAATTTAGAAAAAGAGGGGCTTCAGTGTTTGCAGGAAATGGATGCTATTTTGGTGCCAGGAGGTTTCGGTGATAGAGGCATTGAGGGTAAAATCTTAGCGGTTCAATATGCCCGAGAAAATAATGTTCCCTATTTAGGTATTTGTTTGGGAATGCAGGTGGCCGTGATTGAATTCTCTCGTCATGTTGCGGGCTTGGAAGGCGCACATAGTACCGAGTTTAATGCCAATACTGAACATCCAGTGATTGGTTTGATTACTGAATGGAAAGAGCAAGATGGCACGGTTGAAACACGCAATGAAAATTGTGATAAAGGTGGAACGATGAGATTAGGTGGTCAACCATGTCGTTTGCAAAGCAATAGTGTCGCAAAAGAATGTTATGGTAGTGGTTTGGTGGTTGAGCGTCATCGACATCGTTATGAGTTTAATAACGGTTACTTGGATCAATTGCAGTCTGCAGGTTTGATTATTTCAGGTAAATCAATTGATGGCAATTTAGTGGAAGTGGTTGAGCTAACTGATCATAAATGGTTTGTCGCATGTCAATTTCATCCTGAATTTACCTCAACTCCAAGAGATGGACATCCTTTGTTTTCTGGCTTTATTAAGGCGGCAAGAAGTTGATTGTTGATGGTGCTCTATTAAGCAAGTAATGAAAATATCGGAAAAACAAAGTTTTTAAATTATATATTTTTATTTCTACCATGAAGGCGATCATGGTATTGAAGCTTTTTTTCATTGTCTTCTGTGCTTCATGGTTAAAAATTAGGTCAATCTTCGAGTATTTAAAATTTACCTACCAGAGGTCATGTTCCAGGTTGAATGTTTTATTCAGAATCCGAAAGAAAAATTATCATGAAAAATCATTGGTTTCTTCTTTTTATTCATCTATTTTTACAGCAATAGTAACTTTGGTGAATTAAGAGGAGAGTACATTGAAATTATGTCATTTTGAAGTGGGGCTTGATAAGCCAATTTTTATTATTGCAGGTCCATGTGTGATTGAAAGTGAGCAACTTTCAATTGATACTGCAGGAAAATTAAAAGAAATTACCGATAAACTGGGTATTCCATTTATATTCAAATCATCATTCGATAAGGCAAATCGTTCATCACATCAAAGCTTTCGAGGGCCAGGTGTCGAAAAAGGCTTGAAAATTCTCCAAAATGTGAAAGATCAATTGAATGTTCCTGTACTGACTGACGTTCATGAAGATACGCCGCTGTCTGAAGTTGCCAGTGTAGTCGATGTGATGCAAACACCCGCTTTTTTGTGTCGTCAAACCAATTTTATTCAAAATGTTGCGAAACAAGGCATTGCAGTTAATATCAAAAAAGGTCAGTTTTTAGCACCTTGGGATATGAAGCATGTGATTGATAAAGCAAGAGCGACAGGTAATCAGCAAATTATGGCTTGTGAAAGAGGGGTTTCTTTCGGTTATAATAATTTGGTTTCTGATATGCGATCATTGGCCGTTATGCGTGAAACAGAAGCGCCTGTCGTTTATGATGCAACACATTCAGTACAATTGCCTGGTGGTCAGGGAAGTAGTTCGGGTGGGCAACGTGAAATGGTCCCTGTATTGGCAAGAGCCGCTGTTGCAGCAGGGATTTCAGGATTGTTTATGGAGACTCATCCTAATCCTGATGAAGCATTGAGTGATGGTCCAAATTCATGGCCATTGGATCGAATGGAAGAATTATTGTCTACATTGAAAGAAATTGATGGCAATATCAAGCAACAAGGTTTGATCGAGCAAACTTTGTAAGGTAATGCGCAATAAATAAACTACCCATGTTGCGCAGAAATTTTGTTTGTCTTTTTTGTTACAAAAAAATAGGTGTGTAGTCGCTCTACCTAACTATTTTTTGCCTCAAAGGCGAACAAAAATCCTGCGCAATTTGGATATTTATTGCATGTACTCTATATTGCGTATCAGAAAAATAAAGCTTTATAGTTATTGTTTGAACCACAGTTGATTTTCAATGAGTATCCGCGTCTATAACTGTATTCATCCGAGGTTCTAAAATATTTTGTTACTTTGCCCAAAGGGCGTTATGTTCAGGAAAAATTTATGTCAGAAATATTAGAAATAAAAGCACGAGAAATTATTGATTCCAGAGGAAATCCTACGGTTGAGGCTGATGTGGTACTGGCTACGGGTGAGGTTGGTCGTGCCGCTGTGCCTTCGGGAGCTTCAACTGGCGCAAGAGAAGCCATAGAGTTGCGTGATTGTGATACAAAACGTTATGGTGGCAAAGGTGTTTTAAAAGCCGTTGAAAATATCAATACTGAAATTAAAAAAGCCCTGGTTGGCCAAGAATCAATGGCTCAAAAAGCAATTGATCAGCAGTTAATTGAACTGGATGGTACTGAAAATAAAGGTCGATTGGGTGCTAATGCTATTTTAGCGGTTTCTTTGGCTGTTGCAAAAGCGGCCGCTACTCAAACAGCCACACCGTTATATCGTTATTTGGGGGGTAAGGGACCTTTTAGTATGCCTGTTCCCATGATGAATATCATTAATGGTGGTTCTCACGCTGAAAATAGTGTGGATTTACAAGAGTTTATGATTATTCCTGCTGGCGCACCGTCATTAACGGAA
>JABHHM010000431.1 GCA_018671575.1 Methylococcales bacterium
AAACCTTGCTCTAACCCGCAGATGAATACATACGAAAATTCCAAACCTTTGGCTGAATGTAAGGTCATTAAATTGACTGAATCCTGTTCTGATGTTTCACCATTTACACCTGCATCCAATGAAACCTTACTCAGAAAATCTTCCACAACTGCATCCGTTTGTTGATGCTCGGAATCAAATTGTTTAACGGCAACCAGAAATTCTTTGATATTTTCGATTCGCATGATGGCTTTTTCACTGTGTTCTTTTTCATGCATGGCCTGCAAACCTGTCTTTTCAATGATGCTATTGGTTAAATTTGAAAAACTGTCTGATTCAGTCATCGCTTTAAAATCATTGATTAACTGAATAAAATTAACCAATGAACTTTTGGCTTTGGCTTTTAGTAAACCTTGTTCACAAACTTTGACTGAGGCTTCCCATAAAGAGATAGATTGCTCATTGGCAAGCTCATGAACCACTGACTGTGCTTTTTGCCCAATGCCTCTGGTGGGTTTATTGACAATCCGAATATAGGATGAGTCATCATCACTGTTGTGTATTAGTTTTAAATATGCCAAAACATCTTTAATTTCTGCACGTTCAAAAAACCGTAAACCACCATAAATACGATAAGCGATGCCATTGCTGACCAAAAGCTCTTCAAAATTTCTGGACAGTGCATTGGATCGATATAAAATAGCAATATCACGGTTAGACACACCATGACTGCATAATTTTTTGATCTCTTTAATGGTATAGATAGCTTCATCTTTTTCATTCATCGCTTTAAAAACGGTGATTAAGTCACCTTCTGCCCCCTCACACCACAAATCTTTACCCAAACGTTGTTGGTTGAACTTAATGACTGCATTGGCTGCACTGAGTATGGTATTGGTTGAACGATAGTTTTGTTCGAGTCGAATGATTTCATGTTGCGGAAAATCAGATTGAAAAGTAGTCAAGTTTTCTATTTTCGCACCACGCCATGAATAAATGGATTGATCATCATCACCCACGATGAATAAATTATTACCTGTGATTAATTTTATCCAAGCATATTGAATCGAATTGGTGTCTTGAAATTCATCGACTAAAATGTGCTGAAATCGATCTTGATAATGTGCTACAAGATCAGGATTTTGTCTGAATAATTCCAATGAACGCAACAATAACTCCGCAAAATCTACCAAACCTGATCGCTGACACAGTTGTTCATAACGCTTGTAAATCAATAAAACATTGGGATCATCCTGAAAACCACTTTCAATATAATCCGCACGCAAGCCTTCATCTTTATAATGATTAATTTGCCATTGAATACTTTTGGCATCAGTATCGTCACTCAGCTTGGCTTCTTTGACCAATCGTTTGATTAACTGAGTCTGATCATCAGTATCTATAATTTGAAAATTTTGTGATAAATTGGCTTGTTTCCAGTGCATTTTTAACAAGCGATAAGCAATCCCATGAAAAGTGCCTATCCATATATTTGAAGCAAAACCAGGCAATAAATTTTCTATCCTTACTTTCATTTCAGCCGCAGCTTTGTTGGTGAAAGTTAATGCTAAAAACTGGTGAGGCATGACTCCTTGCTGACAACACCAAGCAATACGGTGAATTAATACCCGTGTTTTACCGCTGCCAGCCCCTGCTAAAACTAAAACAGCAGAATTATCGGTGGTAACCGCTTGTTTTTGATATTCATTTAAAGAAGATAACAAATCTGTCATCGAATGACTCCATTATTCAGATAGAGATAAAAAGGCATTGGTCAAAGCTGAAATTTCATTTTTATCACTGGTAATGCCTCTTAATCGACTGTCAGGATCAATGAGCAAAATAGATGAAGAGTGATCAACATTGTAATAAGATTTATTGGCTGTTTGTGAATAGCTAAAAAAAACTCCCAGCTGACGGGTTAATTGTTTGATATTTTTAAGATCACCTGTTAAACCCATAAAATCTTTATGATAATAGGGCATGAATTCAGCCAAACGTTTAACCGTGTCACGACCAGGATCAACAGAAACAAAAATAATTTGTACTTTTACCTTGTTTGATTGAGCGATAATCTGTTGATAAAGCTGTTTTAAATAAGACAATGTATTGGGACAAATATCAGGACAATTGGTATAACCAAAAAATACAAAACTCCACTTTCCCTGAAAACTTTGTAAACTAAATTTTTCATTTTTATGGCTAATCAAATCAATTTCAGTTAACTTTTTAGCTGGTTGCAATTCTCTCAGTACATTTTGATAATCCATCACTCGTTGCACTTTTTGCTGATAACTTACAGCAATCATTCCGCCAATCACAACACTACTGGCAATAATTAATAAAACAAAAGAGTGTTTAGTTTTCATTGCCATTTAATTGTCCTGAAAATTGTTTTGATTTGTGGCGTACGAGACAAAACCAATAATTATAGAAAATAGACCCGAAGCAACCAATGCAAAAATTCCCAATAATAACCAACCAAAAGTAATGGTTTGATTGGGCTTTTTGATTGGGATTGTATATTGATCCATGTATTTACCGTTGTTTGTTATCTAATGGTCACGGATTTTAACAACAAAATTTTATTAATGCTAATTTACATTTTGATTGAATAAAACCGTACCACTAGCTATTCTAAAACAATATTCAAACCAGGAGCCTCAAAATGAAAATAGGTATACCAACAGAGATTAAAATTTTAGAAGGTCGCGTCGCTTTAGTGCCCGAAGCCGTTAAAGAGCTGGTTAAATTAAATCATCAAGTTTTCATACAGCAAGGTGCTGGCAAACTCAGTGGTTATAATGATCAAGCCTATCAAATAGCAGGTGCAACAATAGTTAAAAATGCTGAAACCTTGTATGGGGAATCTGGTTTGATTGTAAAAGTCAAAGAACCGCTCCCTGCTGAATTTGATTTTTTACGACAAGACCACATTCTATTTTCATATTTGCATTTAGCTGCTGAACTAAACTTAATGAAGCATTTACTGGCAGTGGGCATAACAGCCATTGCTTTTGAAACGGTAGAAGTCAATGGAGCCTTACCCTTATTAACACCCATGAGTGATATTGCTGGGCGCTTATCCATACAGATTGGCACTCATTTATTGCATGCTCCACAAGGAGGTAAAGGTATTTTACTGGGAGGATTACCTGCCGCCAAACGTGGCAATGTAGTGGTGTTAGGCGCAGGTGTTGCAGGTGGTAATGCGGCATCTGTGGCTGCAGCATTGGGTTCAAATGTCACTGTGTTTGATAAAAAACATGATAAATTAACAGAAATGAGAATGCTTGGGCCTAACGTGACCGCATTACACCCTTATTCTCAAAGTATTGAAGAAGCTGTACAACAAGCAGATTTATTAATTGGAGCGGTATTAATCCCAGGCGCTCCAGCTCCTGTTTTGGTGACAAAAGAAATGGTCTCTACCATGGAACCAGGCAGTGTTATTATTGATATTGCAGTTGATCAAGGTGGATGT
>JABHHM010000152.1 GCA_018671575.1 Methylococcales bacterium
ACCTTTTACAGTGGGCCTAACCCCGATATTCGCCACACCAGGAACAGACTTATTACCCAAACCATCAACATTGACAATAAAAACACCATTTAATACACATCGACGCCTGTGCAGCAAAATATTTGCTGTTGGAAAACCAATGGTTCGCCCAAGCTTAGCTCCACTACAAACCTTTCCTGAAATTTTATAATGCCTACCCAATAATTTATTTGCCAAATTAAAATCACCAGTAAATAATGCATTCCTAATTCTCGTACTACTAACTCTTTCATTCTCAATCTGAAACGTTGCCATGCGTGCAACTTTAAAACCAAGCTGACGACCCATTTCTTTTAATAATTCATAATTACCTAATCGCCCTTTACCAAAACAAAAATCATCACCGACAACTAAAAACTTTACACCTAGCTTTTTCACTAAAATTTCTTTGATAAACTGCTTTGCCTCAATATTGGCAAATTTTTGATTAAAACGTAGCAACAATAACCGATCAACCAAAAATTTATTTAATGCATCTGATTTTTCACGAAATTTTGTCAACCGATAACATTGATCACTTTTAGCAAAAAATTCTTGTGGATATGGCTCAAAAGTAATCACAACTTCTGGTAAACCGAGCTTTTTTGCCTCTTTTGATAATTGCCCAAGAACAGCCTGATGACCTAAATGAACGCCATCAAAGTTACCGATAGTTGCCACACACCCATGATGTTCAGGCCTTATATTATAATGACTACGTATAATTTCCATTACCCCACACTCTACATAATTTTATTTATCGACAATATTAGCATCCAACAAACTTTTTGGCCGGAGACCTAATACAGCCAACACACAAAAATAAACTAAAATACCCATCATTATCAAACCACACAATTTACCACCTCGTTGCCATGCAGACATTGACTCCCAAACAAGAACGTCTCCTTTTAAATAAACAAGACAAAACAACATCATAAATCCTGCAAAAAATATTCTAAATAAAAATTTCAGCCAACTACCATCAACATGAAAAATATTTTCCTTTTTCAAGCCCATATACAATAAAAACGCATTAACAAAAGCTGACAGTGAGGTAGCTAAAGCCAACCCAGCATGTGCAAATGGAAAAATAAACATTAAATTCATCACCATATTACTTAACATAGCAATAACCCCTATTTTTACGGGTGTCTTTGTATCTTGCCTTGAAAAATATCCTGTTGCTAACACCTTAATCAGTATAAAACCCAGCAACCCCAAAGAATAAGCTCGCAAACTTTTTGCAGACATCATCACGTCATTTGCAACAAACGCATTGTATTGAAACAAAGTTGAAATCATTGGTTCAGCCAATACCAGCAACCCCATCGAACAAGGAACTCCTATCAAAAAAACCCATTTTAAAGCCCAATCCATTGTTTTAGAAAATTGTACAGATGATGAACTTTGATATTTTTTTGATAAACTAGGTAAAATAACGGTTGCAATGGCAATACCAAATAACCCCATAGGAAATTCAACCAGACGATCTGAAAAATAAAGCCAGGAAACACTCCCAGTTTCCAAAAATGATGCCAGCAAAGTATCAAATAATAAATTTATCTGTGTAATTGAAACCCCAAACAAAGCTGGCAACATCAAAAAGCCTATTTTTTTTACACCAGGATGATGTCGATTGAAACTCGGTTTCGGTAAAAGTTTTAATTGATGTAAAAAAGGCAATTGAAACAGCAATTGAATAAGACCTGCGACAAACACTCCCCACGCTAAAGCAATCATAGGCTCGTTAAAATAAGGAGAAAAAATAATTGCAGCCGTAATTAGTGAAATATTTAACAAAACAGGTGTTAATGCGGGGATTGAAAACTTCCCAAAAGTATTAAGTATTCCACCAGACAATGCGGTCAATGATATAAAAAAAAGATAGGGGAAAGTCAACCGAAGCATTTCCACGGTCAAATTATACTTATGACTGAGTTCAACTAAATTTGGATCAATCAGATGGATTATGAATGGCGTAATAAAAAAACTAAAAATTGTAAAAAAAATAAAAAAACGACCAAATTTCTTTTTCCCATAAACCATCAGAAAAACTGACAATAATGCAGAGGCACATAAAAAAGCCACAAAAGGCAATATGATTTTGACTATTGACTGAGTTTCATAACTAGAATTTAAGCTCACATAACCTGGAGCAAATAAAAGCACCAATACTGGTGCGATCAACACACCCAATAAAGTCACCATGAATAAAACAACTGCCAACACACCCGTTACATCATTAATCAATTGTTTCAGATTTTGAGCACTATCATTGGTTTTATATTCTGATAATACGGGAATAAATGCTTGCGAAAATGCACCCTCAGCAAATAAGCGACGTAAAAAATTAGGTATTTTAAAGGCAACAAAAAACGCATCTGTTGCACCGCTTGCACCAAACATCAAAGCAATAATAATATCACGTACAAAACCAAAAATTCTTGACAAAAACGTCATGACACTGACAATTGCAGTAGATTTAAGAAGACTTTTACTCATAAATGTGGATAAATAAGGTTACCAAGACGCATAGTCTAGCTATAATTTAAAGATAATACGAATTATTTTATGACAAAGGAGTCTAAAATGATGAATACCTATCCATTTTACTGGGGACCCATGTCTTATGGAATGGACATGTTTAATCCTGCCGTCTTTTTAAACCCTTACTCTTATACTTGGGGCATGGCTCCGTATACCTACGGTCCTTGCCCAACACCTTGGAATCCGTTAAATTTTATATTTTAACCAACGCCTATCTCATTTCACATGAAACATATTGAGATACAATATTTCAAAACCACCGTCGGGGAACTTTTACTAGGGTCTGTTGACGGCAAACTATGCCTATGTGATTGGCACAAACGGAAAAAAAGAAAATCAATTGATGACAGAATACAGAAATTAATTAACGGCACATACATTGAAAATAATACTGAAGTTATGGATTTAACTCGTCAGCAATTGAATGAATATTTTGCTTGTAAACGAATATCTTTTGACCTTCCCATTCTATTACTAGGTACTGAATTTCAAAAAAAAGTATGGCATGAATTAATGCGCATTCCTTATGCGACAACAACCTCTTATTTAAATCTCGCAAAAAACATTAATCAACCCAAAGCAATCCGAGCAATTGCCAATGCCAATGCAGCAAATGCAATTTCAATTATTGTCCCTTGCCATCGCGTCATTGGCAACAATGGTAATTTAGCTGGTTATGCAGGTGGAATTGAAACAAAAAAACAACTCATTCATTTTGAAACACTCACAAAAAAGGACAACAAATGTTGCCCTTAATAAAAGCTTAAAAATTAATTTGATTTA
>JABHHM010000498.1 GCA_018671575.1 Methylococcales bacterium
ACCATGGCAAAAAGATTGTAAGGCCAGTCTGGCAATGCTCTGGGGCGCTGGTAGCAATGACTGACGGCTACTTGCTGACCTAACTTTTCACCCAATTGTACCACACATTCATCGGGAACATCCCACACTGTCATTGCATTGGCTTTAAAATCCAGTGCATAATGGTTGGGGACGGCCGCAATTCGACGAATAATACCACTTTTAAGCATTTTATCGAGTCTTGAGATTACTTCTTTAGCCGTCATGCCTAATTCGTTGGCGATTTGTTGGTAAGGTTCTTTGGTTAAGGGTAAGCCTGATTGGGTGGCAAGAATCAATTGCCGATCAATTTCACTTAAATTCATTAAATCGAAAACCTCAGTCCAACATAAAATTCTTTTAATTTGGGGAAATTATAAACAGTTAAACCTGTTTTTTCCTCAATTTTTTGATTAATGACATCAATTTCTTGTTTGGTTTCTGTGGCAAGAACATACCACATATTAAATGAATGCTCACGTTGATAGTTGTGAGCAACTTCTGCAAACCCGTTAACCTGTTCAACAACTGTTTCCCATTGATCTGTCGGGACTTGAATTGCACAAAGGCTAAATGCTCCTCCTAACTGATCTGCATTGAACATAGGGCCAAAACGAGAAAGAATTTTATCGTTTAGCAAGTTTTTTAATCGAGAGATGAGTTCATCTTCGGTTATTTTTAATGTTTGAGCCACTTCCCGATAAGGTCTTTCAGACAATGGAAAACCATCTTGACAGTAACGAATAATGGCGATATCAATGTCTTCTAGTTTACGCATAATTAATGGTTTGTTTTTCCATTTCTGGAACGTAAATAAAGCGCCCACCTCGTTGTTTGAATCTTCTTTGACTGAATAAAGGTTTATGTGGGACGTCAGTCAAATTTAATTCTTGTTCAATTGTTTCAATTTTATTCAATACTTCTTGTCGGTCATGACCGTGAATCATTGAGAATAAATTATAGCGCCATTCGGGGAGTCGTCTGGGTCTTTGGTAACAAAGTGTTACACTGGATTGCAGGGCTAGTTGGTTGCCAATATTTGTAACCTGGTCATCAGCAATATCCCAGACAACCATTGCATTGGCATGAAATCCCAGTTCTTTGTGACGAACAATGATGCCGTAACGTCTAATGTAATCATTGTCTTTCAGCCATTGAATTCTATCAACAATTTGTTGCTCGGTTAATTTTAATTCTCTGGCGAGCGCAGCATAGGGACGTGAGCAAATGGGCAGGCCTTCCTGTAGAGATGCCATAATATAGTGGTCAATGTCATTTTGTGTCATAGCGCAAACCCCAGGTCAATATGAAAATCTTGTTCCATCGGTAAATTAATGACAGGAAAGCCCGTTTGTTTTTCAATGTCTGCCAATACCTGTTGAATATTTTGTTGAGTAGGGGCGACCACCACAAACCACAAATTTATATCATCATCACGCTCATAATTGTGGTTAACTTCAGCATAACTGCTCACAATGTCAGCAACCGTTTGCAGTTTATTTTCGGGAATAGACATGGCGACTAAAGTGCTCGCGCCCACTTTTTTATGCTGAAAAACAGGGCCAACACGACTGACAATGCCACGCTCAGTCAATGATTTTAAGACGGATATAACTTTGGCTTCATCAATATCTAGTTGTTCTGCAATATCTGCAAAGGGGGTAGGGGACATTGGCATTTCATGTTGATAGTGATTGACTAGCTGGTATTCAATTTCTGTTAACATGATCATAGCCCTATTTTATGTGCGCGAGAGGTGTTGAAAATACCGCTCGGTTTGATGACATTAAGTGTGTTGACTGATTTAAAAGATTGGGTGTCAAAAATAACAACCTGATCTTTATCTCGTACTGATATCCAGACTTGTTCACCTCTAGGTGTAAACTCCATATGAAGTATGCCTTTACCCAATGTCATTGTTTTTACAATGGTTAATGTGTCAGTATCGATGACTTGAATGGTGTCGTTGTCAGGAAAGGCAAAGTTCACCCAAACTTGGCGACCATCTGGTCTGCCAATGGCAAAAACGGGTTGGCTATGAACGTTAATTGCTTTTTCTTGTGTCCAATCATTTCTATTAACCACCATGACTTTATGTTGGCCAACAGCGGGTAGAAAGGCATGATTACCTGCAATCGCCCAGCCTTCCAGATGTGGCATTTTATAAACAGGGAGCTTTTTTTGACCTTTACCATAATTACCCAGGATTCTTTTAATACCTTTTTCTGGATGCCAAAGGTCGAGTAATGCCAAGCCATCTTCACCAAATAATCCAGCAATGTAATGGCGACCATCGGGAGTGATTAAACCATCATAAGGCTGTTTACCGATGCCAGTGAATTTGGTGATTTCAGGTTTTTTTAGATTACTCATGTTGGCAATCCATATTTCACCCGTATCAAATAGGCTAAACACAAAACGCTTATCAGGTGCATCCGTCAAACCAACAACTCGTGATTTTTTGCTTTTGGATGATTTGGGCGTTGGAATTTTAGCGACCAGTTCTAATGTTTCGCTAGAAAATATATTGACACCGCCAGGTGTATAATTTGATACAGCAACCAGGCTTCCATCTTGTGAAATTGCACCGCCAATGGCGTTACCTGATTGTATGATTCGTTTGTTTATTTGACCCAGTAACATGTCAATTTTGGTTAATCCACCATCACGGCCAAAAACAAAAGCGTATCGTTGGTCTCGGCTATAAACAACGGAGGCATGAGATAAGTCGCCCAGCCCAGTGAGTTGACATAATTTTGTATTGTTGGTAGTTTCTGCAATAACAACAGAACCCGTCATTCTTTCAATGATGAGCAGTAAATCACCTGTGCCTCTCAATGTTCCGCAATCGGCAAAAATCATTAAAGACGGCAGGAAAAGAAGTGTTGAGATTAATAATCGTTGACAGTTATTCATTAGATTCTGCTTTTAATGTTTTACTTAACCAATGAATATCATTGTCAGTTAGTATGGCTTTCCAAGGTGGCATGGGTGTGCCGACTCTGCCATAAGTAATGACTGCTGAAATGTCTGCCACACTCATGTTAATTAAATTTTGTGGTAACAATGGCGGCCCTAAGCCTCCTTTCAAGGTCATTCCGTGGCAAGCCCCGCAATCTTGATGTAATAAATAAGTTAATTCTTTGGCTCGTTGCTCACTGACACCTGCCTGTGCTGTATTGATTAACACAGCTGTAATAACACAAATACCAAAAACTAACTGAGAAAAGAAACGAGGCATTATTTTTTATTTCCTAAGGTACAAAAAAACAAGCAAGTTGGATGTTTATTTATTGCGAATCCCCTAACTTCCCGTTATTAATTCCATCTTCGCTTTACCTCAAATGACGGATGCATAAAATTCGATAAATTCCATCTAAATCTTCAATCATAAAAGCTCAGAATAGAATGACTATTCCTATGTTTTTATTCAATCAGATCATTTGAATATTAAAATAAATATGAAGCTAAGAAGGGGGCGTTGTTTCGTGCCCGTTCCGTTCCCCTATGGTAGCACGTAATAAATAAACTACTCATTTTACTTGGTCTTGTGAGCGTTTATATCAGCTTCATCATTATCAAAACCTAATTTATAACCTAATGATACATGATGAAAACGTCCGTTGGTATAATCATCATGTATTGCAAAACCGAAGTTATACAGTTTATCTGTAGCTAGAGTAATATCACCAACTTTATTTACAGTTAATTTGCGTTTTAACTCAACTACCCAAGTTCCATTTTTCAGGTTGGATGAGAAAAAAACTTCTTCTCCACCAGTCATGATACGATCAGCCAAAATATAACCATTTTCAGCTTCTTTAGTATCCATTTTATAGCGTACTAAGTCCAAAAAATGACCTGCATCAAGTTCTGCTTTAATCTCATCAGCAGTTTTTAGTTTATTCCAGCCACCAAGTTTTTTACCGCGACGACCTCTAAGCTCCATTTTAGTACGACTTTCAGTTAAATACTTGCGAATTCCCTGAGTCATATTTATTTGATCTTTTTGGGCATAACCATTGATATCTTCAGCTTTAGGAGCATGAGGCATCGTTTTGGCATCATGATGGCAAGCTCCCCAACAACCTGCTCTACCAGCATACTTAACACTACCTGTAAAGCCAGTTTCTTCTTGCTTAACATCATCGCTAAATACCATGGCAATTTTAACTCTATTTTTAGCGTCCATTTTGCCACCATCAACAAAAGGTGCTGGTGTAT
>JABHHM010000328.1 GCA_018671575.1 Methylococcales bacterium
GCCTTTTTTGTTGTAAAAATAGTTGTGTAGTTCGACTATACGCCTACTTTTACGCCTCAAAGGCGAACAAAAATCCTGCGCAATTTGGACATTTATTTATTTCGCTTCCCCTAAAGTTTCAGTGCTGTGAGGGTGTCAATGTTTGTAACATGGAGTGTATTGTTACGTCTTGAATTTCTTGCAGAATTTGTTGTTTCAAAGTAGGAACAAAAAAATAATACCATAAAGTACATCATGGTGATAATAAAAAAGCATTATTTTAAATATTTTTGTAATTTGTTTGATATCAAATAAATTAAATTAAAAGTGAATATCGGGAGCTCACTTAATTATGAAAGCAATAGCCGCCAAAGAATCTGAAAGTAAAAATCGTTCCAATTGGATTGCGTTAGGATTAGCGATCTCATTATTTGTGGTGATAACCTTAGCATTAGCTGCTTTCATCCATGTTGAAAAATGGGGTAACTATGATCGTGAAGCATTAAATCGAGCTTCCGAGCAACGAGTTTTATCGCAACAGGTCGCAAAATATATATTGGCAGCCTCAAGTGGTGAAAAAGAAGCCTTTAAAAAATTGAGGCAGGCCAGTAAGCGGTTTGATGTGTTAATCAGTGAGTTAAGAAATGGTTCAGGTAAGAAATTACCGAAAGCACCTGATGAAATTATTCCCAAACTGGATGAATTAGAAGCTGAATGGAAAAAGCTGGGTGGTACTGCAAAACAAATTTTAAAAGCAGAAGCTTCAATCACCTCAGTGGATGAATGGGTTAATGTCATTCTTAATGAACTGATGCCAAAACTGGAAAAATACTCAGATTTAGTTGCTACAGGTATGACTGCTTATGCAGAGCCAACACAGATTTATTTTGCAACAAAACAATTAATGCTGGCCCAAAGAATTCAACAAAATGTAAATCAAGTTTTATCGGGTGGTGTTTCAAAAGATGACACGTTGAAGAAATTTAAAGAAGATTCAGAATTTTTTGGTCGTGTATTGGATGGAATGTTAGTGGGCGATAAGAAGTTTGGTCTTGTTAGAGTTGATTCCTTAAAGATTACCGATAAAAAGCGTTTGGCAAAACTTAAGAAAAGTTTGGGGAATGCTTCAATGTCATTTAGTAGTTTTAAAGAATTTTCACAACGTATTATCGAGACTGCACCAAAAGTTCTTCCCGCATTACAAGTAGCAGGGGCTTCCACAAAAATCAGTGACAGTTTAGACGCTAAGACAGTTCAATTAATTCAAGCTTATGATTTGTCTCCAGGAAGGTTGTCTGTTGCAGGGATTAAAGTTGATACCAATATTATTATTGTCTTGGGTGGTTTGTCGGTGCTGATACTCATTGCTCTTGGTGCTAACATTTTACTTGATGCAAAAAGACGTGAAAGATTAAGTGAAGAAATGAGTCAGCGTCAACAAAAAGCAATATTACGCTTAATGGATGAAATGGATGACTTGGCTGATGGTGATTTAACATTCCATTGTACAGTAACGGAGGATGATACTGGAGCCATTGCGGATGCCATTAATAATGCGATAGAAACCTTAAGACGTTTGGTGGCAACAATCAATAATACTTCTGATCAGGTCTCTTCATCGGCACAAGAAACTCGTGGAACGGCATTACACTTGGCCGACGCCAGTGAGCATCAAGCCGTACAAATTTCTGCGGCAAGTCGAGCTGTACAGGATATGGCGGAATCAATTGAGCAGGTTTCTCAGGTGGCGAGTGAAACGGCGAATACATCTGCACAATCACTGGAAACAGCCAATAAAGGTGCGGAAAAAGTACGCAGTACCATTCAAGGTATGGATGGTATCAGAGAGCAGATTCAAGAAACTTCAAAACGTATTAAGCGATTGGGTGAAAGCTCACAAGAAATTGGAGATATTGTTGAACTGATTGATGATATTGCTGACCAAACCAATATTCTGGCTTTGAATGCAGCCATGCAGGCAGCAATGGCTGGTGATGCAGGTCGTGGTTTTGCGGTGGTTGCGGATGAGGTTCAGCGACTGGCGGAACGTTCGAGTAATGCGACGAAACAAATCGAAGCCTTGGTTAAAACCATCCAGGCGGATACCAATGAAGCTGTTGCTTCAATGGAATTGAGTACCAGTGGTGTGGTTAACGGAGCTAAATTGGCAGAAGATGCGGGTGAAGCTCTACAAGAAATCGAGCATGTATTTAAAAAAGTGGTGGATTTTACTCAGCGAATTTCTGGTGCGGCTGGACAGCAAGCAACAGTGGCATCAAATATTTCTGATACCATGAATGTTATTCAGGAAATCACCAAACAAACATCTGATGGAACACATCAAACGACTAAATCAGTTGGTCGATTGGCTGATTTGGCCGATGATTTACAAAAATCAGTATCTGGATTCAGGTTGCCAGCATAAAAATTATTTTGTAGGGAAGGTTGTCCAAAGGCAATCTTCTGAAGCAATGATACAACCTAATATCAAATCAAGAAGCCAGGCATATTGTCATTATATAGATAATGACAATATTTTCTTACGGCAAAATATGACAAAAATAGCTCCGCTACAGAGCTTTGTTGTGAAGATTACCCCAGTAAATTTTACCAGTGTGAGAAGACAATCATGAGTGACAACATCGACTACAGTGCTTTAAAGTGGATAAAAAAGGAGTTAGATATCACCCTTAAAGATGCGGGTGTTGCACTTGAAAAATATGTTGAAGAAAATATTGAAGATGAATTAGATGTTGTTGCAAAAGGTTTTCATCAGGTTTATGGCACGCTTCAGATCGTAGAAATTTATGGCGCATCATTATTGCTTGAAGAAATGGAACTGGTCATTGCTGGCTTAAAAAGTGGTGAAATTAAGCAAAAAGATGATGCAGTAGAAGTTGTATCGAGAGCCATTATTCAAATTCCAGATTATCTCGAACGTTTACAATCGGGTCACAAAGATATTCCCATTGTTTTACTGCCTTTAATGAATGACCTGAGAGCCGTCCGAGGCGCAGGTTTTATGTCAGAATCTGCATTGTTTTCACCTGATATGACGTCATTGGAAAAATTAAGCGAGGTCTCATACAGTCCTGGAGACGGCAATCAAAATTTTCCCAAGTTAGCCAAAAGTCTGCGACATGCATTCCATAAGGGATTATTGGGATGGTTTAGAAATCAAAATCCTGAAGAAAATCTAAAACGCATCAATGATGTGATGTCAACTCTGGAAAGTTCATCAAAAATAGAATTAACCAAAAAGCTGTGGTGGCTGTGTCGTGGTTTGGTTGAGTCTTTATTGATTAAAGGGATCAAACCTAGCACTGCTGTTAAGCAATTGTTGGGGCATACCGATCGTCAAATTAAGCGTGTTATTGAGGGGGGCGAGTCGGTACTTGCCAACGAACCTGACTGGGATTTTATCAAGAATGTCCTGTATTACATTGCTCAGACTAAGCGCGTTAATAATAGAATTCAAACTATTCGACAAACTTTTTCACTGGAAAATGCATTGCCCAGCGAAGATGAAATTTTGTCGGCCCAAGAAAACTTTTCTGCTCCAAATGCTGACTTAATCAGATCGGTGACAACGGCAATTAAAGAAGAATTGTCGGGTGTTAAAGATAATTTAGACATGTTTGTTCGTGGTGGAATGACTAAAGAAAGTCTTGCTGAATTAATGGAGCCATTGCGTAAAGTTTCTGATACCTTAGGTATGTTGGGGCAAGGGGCATTAAGAAAAAGAATTGTCCAGCAAGTCGATCAATTGAAAACTTATTCCGAGGACGATATTGATCCCAGTGAAGATAATATCATGGATGTTGCCAGTGAGTTGCTGATAGTTGAAGCATCATTGGATACCTTGCTAACCAGTGATGGTGATGTCAATGACGACAGTGGTGAAATTGATCCTGATGATATCTCAAATATTGAAAAAAGTGGTGTATTGGAAGCGGTATTGCATGAGGTGGCCATTGATCTTAATAAAGCCAAGGATGCAATTGCTATATTTTTAGAAGACAATTCTGATTTTAGCGTACTTGATGGGGTTACTGAATATTTTGAGCATATTCATGGTGTATTTTTTATGCTGGAATATGATCGTGCAGATGCTTTGTTAGTTGCCACCATGGCTTTTATCAATCAGGATCTTATAGAAAAAAATCAAGCTCCAGATCATAAAAAATCAGAAGCATTGGCTGATGCCATTACCAGTATTGATTATTACATTGAAGCCGTCAGAGAAAATCGCAGCAACCGTTCACATATCCTAGATGTGGCACAGCAAAGTCTTTCAGAATTAGGGCATACTGTGTTGGGTGTTTTTGCGTCAGAAGAATCAGAAAATGACAATGAGATTGACATTGAAAATGTTGAGCTTGGAGAAATAGATGGTCTAACCCTGACGGGTGATATCGATGACGCTGATGACAATGAAGAAATGTCATTAGAAATGGATCAATCGGATGAAATCGAATTGGTCGATGAAATACAACCTGCAGAACAGTCGGGTAATATTCTGGAACAAAAAGCAGAGGTGATGGCTGTTGTTCCTGAAGCAGTTGCACCTGCAAGCCAATCAAAACTATTAGATGACGTTGATGAAGAAATTCTTGAGATATTCATTGAAGAAGCTCAAGAAAATCTCGAAATGATTCAACAAGATTATCCAAACTGGAAAATCAACCCGAATGATGCCGATGCCTTGTCAAATTTTAGGCGTGCCTTTCATACCATTAAAGGTAGCGGGCGAATGGTTAATGCTACATTCATCAGTGAAGTTGCGTGGTCTGTTGAAAATATGCTTAACCGAATCATTGATGAAACCATTGATCATTCTCCCTCATTGATTGCTTTTATGGATGATGTGTTAGAAACATTACCATTATTAGTGCAGGCATTGGTTGATAATGTTGATCCAGAAATTGATACGCAGAGATTGATCGACTGGGGAGATCAATTGTCTAAAGGTGAACAACCTGAGCCTCCCGAAAAAGCAATTGAACAAAGCGTTGAAAAACAAGTCGAGGTCAATGAGCCTGAAATAGAATCTCCTTTGGAAATTGATGTAACTGATATTGAAGAAGTTGTTGATGAAATTGAGCTGCCTGAAATAGAAGAGCTTATTGCTGTAGAAGATATTAGCTTGCCAACAGAGATGGATGATGAAGTCGTTGAAGAGGCTGCTCAAGATCAAATTGACATGGATCCCGTATTGTTTGAAATATTTAACAAGGAATCTGTAACTCATCTCAAAGTGATCCAAGATTACATTGTAACAGTAAGAAATTCTAAAAAACCTCAGTTAATGGATGATAAAATTCGTCGTGCTTTTCATACTTTGCATGGCAGTGCTCATATGGCAAATGTCACAGGGATGGCATTATTATCAAGATCATTAGAGCAGTTTACTAAAACATTGGTCGGTAAAAAAGGCGCAGTATCATCAGAGACAATTGATGTGATTGATAAAGGTGTCAGTCATGTTGAAGATATGTTGTTTTCTCTGAGTAAAAATGATGTACCAATGCCATCCGCTAAAACACTGATTAGTGAGATTGATGAATATCACGAAAAAATTAAATTAGAGCCTGTAGAACAAATAGAAATTGATGAACAGGACTCAGCCATCAATGAAGAATTAGATGATGAGCTGTTAGAAATATTTCTTGAGGAAGGTCTGGATATTATTGATGTGATTGAGTCAACTCTAGGGCAATGGAGTGGCGGTAGTGCTGATACGGAAATTATTGAAGAGTTGCAGCGCTCATTACATACCTTAAAAGGTGGTGCCAGGTTATCAGGTTTGACGGGGATTGGTGATTTAAGTCATGCTTTGGAATCATTGTTGGTTTCTGTGGTTAATGATGCTTCTGAAAATACCAAAGAATTGATTGATTTAATTCATGAAGCAGTTGATGAACTGGCTAATATGATTGATTTTGTGGGAAGACGTCAAGCATTACCTGATATGGCAGGATTAATTAAGCACTTAGAGGAGATGACATCAGGGGATGCTCTGGTTGATGATACTTTAATGGATGGGGATCATTCAGATGATCAAGTGGTTGAAGATGAAGCAATAACCATTGGTGAAATAGCGTCAGACGATGTTCCAGAGTTGGTGGAAGAAATTGAAGTTGCTATCGATGAGCCATTGGTTGATGCTGATATTGAGTTGGTCGAAGTTAATGATGAAATTAGCCATTCTGATGATGAGTTTGATGATGAAATAGTTGAAGCGATTGAAGTAGAAGACATTGAAATACCCGAAGTTATTGAGACTGAAGTTACAGAGGATGCCATTGTTGAACCCGTAACTGAACCAGTAGCAGTTGTCGACGAGCATGATGAGCCTATTATTGAATTGGTTGATGATGATCATATCGTTACAGCGATTGATGAAAATAATATTGAAGAATTGTCGGTTGATGACATTGATCAGGATGAAGAAGAGTTGTCAGCTGATGATGTGTTGGAAATAGACGAAGAGTTGCTGGATATCTTCCTTGAAGAAGGTCAAGAACTCATAGATACCATTGAAACCACTTTAACTGAGTGGAAAAATGATTATCACAACACAGAATGTATGACGCAGTTACAACGGTCACTGCACACATTAAAAGGTGGAGCCAGACTGTCTGGTTTACCTGCTATTGGTGATCTTAGTCATATTATGGAATCAATGTTTACCGCAATCAATGATGGTGATTTAACCGTTAATGATTCGGTTGTTGAGATCACTCATCGTGTTGGAGATGAATTGGCTAACATGGTGGATTGTGTCGCTAAGCATAAAAATGTGATTCCTGCGACGGAATTGATTGAAAAAGTTGAAAAATTAATTGAGAATACAGACTCTGGTGAAGATGTAGCGATGGCTGAAGAGCAAATCAGCAGCCCAGAGTCAATGAAACATCACGTTGAGTCTGAAGAAAATAAAGCTAGATCTGTTAATGATGCAATTAGTGAAATGTCAATGGTACAGGAGATGTCTGTCTTGTCTGCCGTTGAGAAGGAGGAGCGTGAAGTGCGTTCTGCAACAGATCGAAGATCAAATAGTCGTGGCGAAAAAGGTGCTAAGCGTGGTGGTGCACAGGAACAAGTTCGTGTTAGAGCTGACTTGTTGGATGGATTGGTTAACTATGCAGGTGAAGTCAGTATCTATCGTGCTCGATTAGAACAACAAAATGGTTCTTTCCGATTTAATATTTCTGAATTAGATCAAACAGTGACTCGATTACGAGAACAGTTGAGACGTTTAGAAATGGAGACCGAAGCACAGGTGCTTTATAATCATGGTCAGGAAGAGCAAAAACGTGATGATGATTTTGACCCACTTGAAATGGATCGTTATTCAACGGTTCAACAATTATCAAGAGCTTTGAATGAGAGTGTCAGTGATTTAGTCAGCATCATGGATATGATGGATAATCTAACTCGTGAATCTGAAACACTTTTATTACAGCAGTCTCGTGTAGTCACCGAACTTCAAGAAGGTTTGATGAGAACCCGAATGGTACCATTTTCCAGTATGGTGCCCAGAATGAATCGTTTGATTAGGCAAACTTGTAATCAACTGGATAAAAAAGCCGAATTGGCTGTAGTGGGTGCAGAAGGAGAAATGGATCGTACCATATTGGATGGTATGATTGCTCCTTTAGAGCATATGATTCGTAATGCCATTTCACACGGTATAGAAACACCAGAACAACGACGCAGTGTCGGTAAATCAGAAAAAGGTACCATTACTCTGCACTTATCTCGTGAAGGTACGGATATCGTTTTGATGGTCTCAGATGATGGTGGCGGTATCCCAATTGAAATTGTCAAAAATAAAGCCATAAAGTTAGGTTTACTGCGTGATGATGAAGATATTTCAACAGAAGATGTTTTACAGTGTATTTTAGAATCAGGTTTTAGTACCGCAGGAGAAGTTACCCAAATTGCTGGTCGTGGCGTGGGTATGGATGTGGTTAATAGTGAAATCAAGCAACTGGGTGGCACGCTGGAAATAACCTCAGAAGAAAATAAAGGAACAAATTTTACCGTTAGATTACCATTTACATTGGCAATCAATCAGGCATTGTTGGTGCAAGTGGGTGAAGAAGTTTATGCGGTACCTCATTCCAGTATTGATGGTGTTGTTAGGTTATCAAAAACAGAACTGGAAAAATGTTACGCAACAGAAGCGCCCGAATATGAATATGCGGGACAAAAATATCAGGTACAACACATTTGTAATTTATTGGGTGTACCTCAAACACCTTTGTCGGATTTGAAAGGCAGATGGGCTCCCATATTACTGGTTAGATCAGGACAGCATCGTGTTGCGTTACAAGTTGATGGACTGATGGGTAATCGTGAAATTGTGGTTAAATCTGTAGGATCACAATTAAGCACCGTACGTTGGATTTCTGGTGCAACTATTTTAGGCGATGGACGTGTCGTATTGATTTTAGATGTCAGCGCATTGGTCAGAGTTGGTTCAGTCTTTCATGTGGCAGGTGAAGTTCAGGTTGCTGAGCCTGAACCACAACAAGAAAAAGTACATGTAATGGTGGTGGATGATTCAATTACCGTGCGTAAAGTTACCACACGTTTGTTAGAGCGACACAATATGCTGGTTTCAACAGCCAAAGATGGTGTTGATGCAGTCGCCAAGTTGCAGGATGAAGTTCCAGATGTGATGTTGCTCGATATTGAAATGCCGAGAATGGATGGTTATGAATTGGCGCAACATATTCGAAATAATGAGCGCTTAATGGGGATTCCGATCATTATGATCACTTCCCGTACGGGTGAAAAACATCGTCAACGAGCAATGGATATTGGTGTTAATTCCTATTTGGGTAAACCTTATCAGGAGTCTGAATTGATGGAAAATATTAATTCGTTGCTTAACATAGAGCAGGAAGACGATTAGTTCTTTTACCCAAAGAGCATTATGTTCAAGTATCGAAAAAACAAAGTTTTTTAATAATAGGTGTTTTTTGTTTTCACCATGAAGTGCATGAAGATATTGAAGTTTTTCCTTCATTGTCTTCATGTGCTTCATGGTAAAAAAATATACCATTCGCAGAATATTTGCCCGTCAGGGCATCATGTATCTTTGATACGATGAGTTTTATTCCTTAACGTCGGTTTATTATCAATGCCAAAAAAAGCATTACCTAAAAAATGGGAAAAATCAGAAAAAAGTATCAGAGCCGTTCAAATAGCCTTTGAACTGAGTACAAAAGTATCCAATGTTTTAAAAGATGAAGCAGGTTTTAGTGGTCTTAGTACCTCCGATCAAATTAGAAAAATCATTGGTTTAACCATTAAGCCTCCAAAAAGACCCCGACTAACCATTACTTTATCTCATGATGATTATCAGCAATTGTCAGCAAAATATCAGCTAAATATTGATGACAAATCAGGTATTAGGCAGGCAATTAGAGATGATTTGGTAAATTATTGCCAATCCAAAATTGATCGGTACGAGAATAAGTCATGAGTGGTTTCATTCAGTGATTAACATAATAAGAATAAAAAGAAATCAGAGAAAAATATTTCGTCATATTAAAATAATACGAAAAGATTTGAAAAAATCTCTGGTTGAAACTTTACTTTATTTAATACTCATTATTGTTGCCCATACATTGGCAATGTGGCAATTTGAAAATTTGTCTTTTGCTAATTCGGTTTGGTTGACCCTGACGACTGTAACAACGGTGGGTTACGGTGATTTTTCTGCGACTACATTCATGGGGCGCTTATCAACAGTTCTATTTTTGTATATTGGTGGAATATTTGTACTCGGTAAAGCTGCTGGAGACTATTTTGAATATCGAAATGATAATAGAGAACGGAAATTAAGAGGCAATTGGAGTTGGGAGATGTCGAATCACATCGTTATTTTAAATAAACCAAATATGCATGGCAGTCAATATTTTTACCGCTTAATTGATCAATTTCATCAAAGTGAAAAATTTCATTTTCATCCTGTTCAAATTCTTACCACTGCATATCCAAATGGTTTACCTCGTGAATTAAGAGAAAATGATGGTGTGCTGCATTACAATGGCAGTGCATCAGAAATAGAGGATTTGAAAGCAGTCGGTGCAGACCAGGCTGAGATTGTCGTATTACTGGCGATGGATGAAACTAATCAGGAAAGTGATGGTCAAACATTTGATATTTTACATCGCTTAAAAGAAATTCATAGCAAAGCATTGATACTGGCTGAATGTGTTGATGACAGAAATCGTCAGCGTTTATATGACGCAGGTGCCAGTGTGGTTATTAGGCCCATGAGGGCTTACCCTGAAATGATTGTCAGATCATTTGTGGCACCAGGTTCTGAGCAAATCATTGAAAATATGTTTAATAGTAAGCGAGATGAATATCATCGTTTTAATGTGACAATTAATAATAAGCGTTGGTCTGAAATTGTTTGTTCGTGTATTAATCATGGAATAGGAACCGCTGTAGGCTACCAGTCAAGTGATGATAAAAAAATTCATTGTAATCCTAAAGGTGATCGGGAGATTAATGCCGACGCTATTTTTGTTATTGTGAGAGAAGAAAGCGGAATAGATCTTGATTATGTTAAAGACAAGTTGTAAACAATATCGTTCTGAGAGAACTACCTTAAAGGAGTCGGTTTTGAATTATAAATCAGTTTGTAATATAAAGCACTTGATTGTGTTTATGTTTGTTATCACCTTGTTGCAAGGCTGTGGGAATCGTTATGAGGAAGAGGTGTTGCAAAACTATCAAGCAACGTCCGAACGATTGGTGGTGCTAAAACGTTCGTTGGATAACGGTAGTTTACGCAACGCAATAATGATTAAAACTTACGCCAATAATTTATTGAATTCCCGTTCAGATTTGAAAGAATTAATTTTGGTTTTGAAAAAAGATGGCACATCAAAAGGTTCATTTTTTACGGGTTTAGAGTCACGCTTAAAAGCCGTAAAAAAAGAAGTTAAAAATGAACAAGAGCGGGGTGTTTCAATTACTGAATTGAACAATATCTGGATTGCATCAGATACCGTTATTTATAACGATGCACTATTGGATGTGGTGAATACATTAGCAGATTTGTCGAATGGTAAACTGCCACGCATTAATATTAATAAAAAAGCAGCAAAAAATAATCAACTGTCTGGTTCTACTGTTCCAGGAAGTTATCTGGTGGGTAATCCCAGTTATGGGGGCTGGAAAAAAGACAGTAGCGGTCATTCTTTTTGGGAATGGTATGGCATGTATTCAATGATGTCTAATTTAACATCGCCAGGTTACGGCTATTATAATCGCCCTTTATATTATGATAGCTGGTATGGTTCATCCAGAACCAGTTATTACCATGACTATGGTCGAAGCTCTTATGGTAGTCGGTCTGATAGAGGTTCGTGGTCAAAAGGTAAAAGTTCATTAGTATCTAAAGGTATTTCGACCCCTGCGCGAACAAAAAGTTACGGCTCTTTAGCCAGTAAAAAACGGGTGAGTACCTATTCATCTAATCGTGGTGCTTCATCAAGACCCATGAATTTGGCTAAATCTAGTCGACGTTCATCGAATTATTCGAGTTATGGTTCAAGTAGTCGAGGGACATATTCTGGTTCGAGAAGTTCTTACGGCGGTAAATAAATAGCACAATTTAAACATTATATTTAAAGTTAATTTTGAATTTGGAGAAAAAATCATGGCAGAATACTTAACGTTGGGAACAGATATATTGCCTTTTTATCTGATTGATTTTGTAATCGCAATGCTGATCTTAACAGGAATTCGCTGGTTATCAGGGTTGATTGCGAATGTGTCATCAACCGAAGAGTTGGCTCATAAAGACAATCCAGCTTTCGGTATTTCAATTGCTGGAGCAACCATTGCCATTTCAATTGTATTGATGGGTCTAGTCACAGGTGAAGAATCTGGTTCTGATCCAATGCATGAAGTTATGTTGGTGTTGGTTTTTGGTTTATGCGGTATTGCTTTAATGTGGCTGACACGAATTTTATTTGACCATCTGTCATTCTCGAAATTATCAATTCATGATGAAATGATGAAAGGCAATATTGCCGCCTCCATTGTTGATGCAGGTAATATGATTGCAACAGCGATTATTATTAAGGCAATTATGGGTTGGGTTGACAATGATTTTGTATCCTCTTTGATTGCCTTATGTGGTGGTTATATTTGTTCACAAGTTTTAATGGTTGCGGCAACAATATATCGTTCTAAGGTTTATTCATCTAGGCATAATGGTGAACCATTACACAATGCCATTGAAGCTGGAAATTCAGCTTTGGCACTACGTTTTAGTGGTTATCGTATTGGTATTGCTTTAGCGGTGACAGGTGCCTCTGGTATTGTTAAGTTTTCAGCCGATAATTTGTGGGTTTTAATGGCAGTTTGGGCATTGTGTGCAGTTGTTTTGTTTGTTGTGTTAACTGTTTTGGCCGTCATTTCACGCAACATTATTTTGTCAGGTATTGATGTTGCCGAGGAAGTTGATAATCAAAAGAATGTTGCGGTCGGTGTTATAGAAGCATCTATTTATGTCGCAATAGGTTTGATTTTATCGGGTTTATTGGGGTAGTTTTAAATTCTCAAATTGGGGTTGTTTATTTTTGGTATTGACTATTTTTGACAAAGTTTGCCATAATGTTGGGTGTCATGGTTTTTATGTGAGGTAAGTATAATGGCTACAATGAATGTATCTCTTCCTAATCCAATGAAAGATTGGGTTGAAACACAAGTAAAAAGTGGACAATATGGCAATGCCAGTGATTATGTTCGTGACCTTATTCGTCGTGATCAGCAGGATCGAGAACAAATAAAATTATTACAGCAAGCTATTAGTAACGGTGTAAAAAGTGGCATTAGTGATCGATCTATGCTAGATATTTTAAAAGAAGCCCGTAAAACAGCAAATACAATTGAATGAATTATAAGCTCTCAAAGGAAGCTGATAGCGATCTGATTGATTTGTATATTTATGGTTTTAAACAATTTGGTGAAGTGCAAGTTGAACGGTATTATTGTGAGTTAGAAAGCAGTATTAAATTACTTGGTGAAACACCTTTTATATGTAGGGAGCGTCATGAATTTACTCCTGTTGTTCGGATTCACCCTTATGGAAGTCATATTATAATTTACCTCGTCAAGACGGATTATATTCTAATAGTTCGTATCCTCCATGGCAGTATGGATATTCAGAGATATTTAAACAATTCACAATAATACTATTTTCTCATCGCCCTCTAAATTAGAAAACGAGTCCCAAAAAAGGTCATTTTATGGGACTAATTATATCTATTAAATATTAAAAATATTTAGCTACCTTTTTTTCATAAAGCGGCATTTTTTGAACTTTTTTATATAGAAGTGATCGAACTATATCTCCTTTTTTTCTTCTACTTAAATTAGGATGTTGTTTTACAATATTATCATAGGTTTCTTGTATTAAATCAGGCACGTTTTCTCCTGATTCTTGAAGAACATCAGTCTCTTCTTTACCCATTGTGATTGAGCTCTTATTATTATTTTCATCCAAAATAGGATGAGTTGTTTTCTCTGTTTTATTTAATTCAAACATGATTATGTTCCTTATTAATTAGTAATGGATATTGACTATTATTTACTTAACTTAGATATTTTTCGCTAGAAAGTGGTAATTTATAAACAATAATTAATAAGAAATAGAATCGTATTAGCGACGCTCCAAACCCGCAGATAAATGCCGTAGAAAAAGTGGTGGGTTTAGAGCGGTATATACAAATCGAATAGCTGGTGTCAATTTCCTATTATTATTTGGCATAACTGAGAGAAAAATACTAAGTTAGAATAATTAAATGATTCTTACAGCAACAGGTATCTTTAATGCTTCACTTACCTCTTCTATATATCTTTTCTTAGATTGTGTATTTGTATGAAAACTGACGTACCAATCACCATACCTATAATGGCGGTTTTCTTCTGGGTTATATTTAGTTTTACTAACAACAGGATAACCAGCAGAGTAAATTTCTAATTTTGATGCATTATCAAATCCAAATATTCGTAATGCTTCGATTAATGTATCAGCAGCAGTTTTACATTGAATTTTTTCACCCGTATTTATGAATAAAACTTGAAGCCTTGTTGGAGATCCTCGTTTCTTCCTAATATTAGAAGAAGATATGCTTATAGAATCTGATTCGTTAAGAATGTTATTGTTCCAACGTATTAATAAGGTATTTGCATCCTTAGTAAAGGTATCTAGGAGGCTGTCCGAAAATAGAGTTTGTGAAATTTACACCGCAACATATTGCGTTTTATTACTTGATAATACACTGTATATTGTGGTTAATTTTTAAAAGTTTGCATTCTCGGACAGC
>JABHHM010000213.1 GCA_018671575.1 Methylococcales bacterium
CCATTTTGAATAAATTCATTCAATACTTTCAACATAATTTCATAAGCTTTTTGCGCTTGTTTATTTTTTGTCTGCAAACCCATTCTAAAAGGTCCTGCTTCTCTCATGGGTAAAAAATAACTGTAGGCACTATAAGCCAGACCATTTTTTTCTCTCACTTCATTACTTATCATTGAAATTAAACCGCTTCCGCCCAATATGTGATTACCTAAATATAACGAAAAATAATCAGGATCTGTTCGACTGATAGCTGGCTGTCCAACCCAAATATGCGTTTGTGATGAAGGAAATTCAATTTTCTTTGTCACTTCAGCATTCACTGCAGATACTTTAGGAATCGCCAATGGCTTTTCACCTTCAGGCAAAGCCTCCATCAACTGAGCCACAATTTGATTGGCTTGTTGTTTATTGATATCTCCAACAATACTAATAACAGAATTTTTTGCCACATAATATTTTTGATGAAAGGAGATCAAATCAGCAACGGTCAACGCAGAAACACTCTCCAAACTACCATCTTGTGGACTTGCATAAGGGTGCTGTGAGTACAATTGCTGGTAAAATTCTTTTTCAGCAATATCTGATGGAGATTCCTGTTGTTGCTTCAATGCAATTAATGTACGTTTTCTTTCACGTTCAAAATCCTTTTGCTTAAAAACAGGCTTTTGAATAATTTCAGCCAATGTCGTAACAGCATTATTTAACAATAACTGATCTTTCAATGATCGAATTGAATGCCACGCCATATCTCTCAAAGCACCATTTGAATATCTGGCACCGATACGATCAAAATTTTCCGCAATTTCATCTGCGTTCCATTTTCCAGCACCTTGATCCATCAAGGCATTGGTCAAATGTGAAAGCCCAAATTGTGTTTGATCACGTGAACTACCTGCGTCAAAAATCACACGAACATCAACAATAGGTAATGCAGGAGTCGATACAAAATAGACATTGGCTCCATTTTTAGTTGTCCATGTGTCTATTTTGGGCGCAGCAATCAATTGGGCTGGAAAATAAGTAATGAAAAATATTAATGATAAAAGCAGTGATGTGCGATTCTTAATGGGCATGTCGCCCTCCTGTTACTTTTCTTTTCTTAGACTTAGTATTCATTGGTTGTGGCTCAAGCGTCGCTACCGTCAACCGATCCGATACTAAATATTTTTTAGCGACCTGTTGAATTTGTTCTGCAGTAATTGCACGAATTTGGGCGACATAATTATCCGCAATTCTCCAATTTAAACCAATGGTCTCAAGTATTCCGATGTTCATGGCTTGATAAAACATAGAGTCCTGCTCATAAACTTTATCTGCAACCACTTTTGCCTTAACTCTTTTTAATTCATCCTCAGTCACCAACGTTGTTTTTAACTTTGTCACTTCATTGATTAAGCTGACTTCAACTTCTTTCAACGTATGATCCTGACTGGGAGTTCCATCTAACAACAACATGCTCGGCATTCTGGAAAAAGAATTATAGCCACTTGATGCATCAGCCGCAATTTGACTCCCTCTAATCAAGTTTTTACTTAACCTTGAACTATTACCGCCATCTAAAATACCTGCCAAAACCTCCAACGCATAAGGCTCCCATACTTCAGCAGCATTTTTAACCACTGGAACTTTATAACCCAACAAGACATAAGGTAATTTTGCTGGAACTTTAACCGTAATCCGCTTAGTTCCCAATTGCTGAACTTCTTTATTGGGTTTTG
This sequence comes from Methylococcales bacterium, assembly GCA_018671575.1. Lineage (GTDB taxonomy): Bacteria > Pseudomonadota > Gammaproteobacteria > JABHGC01 > JABHGC01 > JABHHM01. The sequence goes on from JABHHM010000213.1 coordinate 1,719, forward strand.
GTTTATTTATTTTTTCTGATTTAATATCACCAAAATATTTTTTTGCCAGAATATATACTTTTTCTGGATCAACATCTCCAACCACCACAATGGTGGCATTATTAGGAGAATACCATCGTTGATACCAGTCTTTCATATCTTCCATGGTAATGTTTTCCAAATCATTCATCCAACCAATCACAGGATTACGGTAAGTATTTGACAAGTAGGCCGATGCCATCATTTGCTCATAAACCAATGCTTGAGGATTGTCCTCTGTTCTCAAGCGTCGCTCTTCCATCACAACTTTAATTTCTTTGGCAAAGTCTTCTTCTTTAAATATGATGTTTTTCATCCGATCAGATTCTAATTTAAAACTAATTTCCAATCGGTCTTTTTCAAGTCGCTGAAAATAGGCGGTATAATCTTTTCCCGTAAACGCATTTTCTCTTCCACCATTTTCTGAAATGATTTTTGAAAACTGACCAGAAGGATATTCTTTAGTACCCTTGAACATCATGTGCTCTAAAAAATGAGACAAGCCTGTAATGCCACTATATTCATAGCTTGAGCCCACCTTATACCAAACTTGTGAGACCACAACAGGTGCACGATGATCTTCTTTAACCACTAATTTCATTCCATTGTTAAAGTGAAATTCCTGAACAATGTTTTTTGCCACAGCGATGGATTGAAACTGTAATAATACCAACCCTAATAGGAGTTTATATCTCATTCATATTCCTTAAAAATATTTAATCTCACGCACATTCTATCAAAAAGCAGTCATTAATTTCGACATAAAATAAACATTTATTACTTAGGCGAATACCTAGAAAAACCAACTATTATTGATTCTTACCATAAGCCTATGTATTATAGTTGAAATTTACTCTACCACAACCAGTGTGAGTTACTAATGTTTGGCTTTATAAAATCTAAATCTGCCACACCTAAAAACAAAAACCTATTCGCCCGATTGAAAGATGGCTTAAAAAGAACTCGTTCAAATTTTACGGGCAACTTACTCAATCTACTACTCAATCGTCAATCCATTGATAAAGATCTACTCGAAGAAATAGAAACAATTTTACTCATGGCAGATGTTGGCGTTGATGCCACATCAGATATCATAGAGAATTTAACCAAACACTTAAAAAACAACAAAATATCTGAACCCAAAGAACTAATCGATAAATTAAAAGAACACTTACACTCAATTCTTCAACCTTGTAGCCAAACCTTGGATATTCCTAAAACAGGAAGCGCTTACACCATACTGGTTACTGGCATTAACGGAGCAGGAAAAACCACCACCATTGGCAAAATGGCTCATCAATTTCAGCAAAAAGGCTACTCGGTAATGCTTGCTGCGGGCGACACTTATCGAGCAGCAGCAGTAGAGCAACTTGAAACCTGGGGAGAGCGACACAACACCCCAGTCATTTCACAATCAACAGGAGCAGATTCTGCATCCGTTATATTTGATGCCATTAAATCAGCACAAGCAAAAAAAGTTGACATACTAATTGCAGACACTGCAGGCAGGTTACACACCAAATCAAATTTGATGGAAGAATTAAAAAAAGTCAAGCGTGTCATGGCTAAAGCTGATCAGAACGCTCCTCACGAAACCATGCTTGTTCTTGATGCCAGTATCGGACAAAATGCATTAAATCAAGCACAAACTTTTCATCAAGACATGAATGTTACAGGAATAACCATCACCAAATTGGATGGTACAGCAAAAGGAGGCATTTTATTTGCCATTGCACGCCAGTTAAATATTCCCATTCGCTATATTGGCATCGGAGAAGGCTCAGAAGATTTACGAGAATTTAATGCTGACAACTTTATAAATGCACTGTTTGAAAATGATTCGCAAGGGGAGGCGAAATAAATAAATGACCAAATTGCGCAGGATTTTTGCTCGCCTATGAGGCACAAAAATAGGCGTATAGTCGAACTATGCACCTGTTTTATCGCCTTGCCTATGAACAAAATTTCTTCGCAAACTGTAAAGGATATTTTTAAATCATCCCTAACGGCTCATATTGTTTAGATTTTGCTTTAGTTCAATGCATTTACGCACAGAAAATGTGAGCATATGGGTATATTATGGTCGCCTACTTAGATACTCATTTGAGTACAAAAATAACGCATAAATTAAAGTAAAAGATGATTGATGTGAGTAATTGCGATGATTCAATTCAACAAAGTTAGCAAAAGATACCCTGGCAGCCATGAAATATTAAGCCAGGCAAGTTTTCACTTAAAGCAGGGTGAAATGTCCTTTTTAACAGGACATTCTGGTGCTGGCAAAAGCACCTTATTAAAGCTTATTGCCCTGATAGAAAAATGCTCACATGGCCAAATTCTTATTGATGGTCAAAATATCAGCAAAATCAAACCCCGACATATCCCTTATATTCGTCGTAAAATTGGCTTTATTTTTCAGGATCATCAATTACTTCATGACAGAACAGTCTTTGACAATGTTGCTTTACCCTTGGTTATTGCGGGCTACCGACACCACGATATTAAAAAAAGAGTCCATGCCGCTTTAGATAAAGTTAACTTACTCAATAAAGAAAAATCATACCCCATTACACTGTCTGGAGGCGAACAACAAAGAGTTGGCATTGCTCGTGCGGTCTCAAATAAACCATTATTGCTATTAGCCGACGAACCTACGGGTAATTTAGATCCAGACTTATCCAAAGAAATCATGAATTTATTTAAGGATTTTAATCGAGTTGGAGTCACCGTATTGATTGCCACCCACGACATTGCATTAATCAACACCATGGATTTTCGCATCATAGAACTGAGTAAAGGTAAAATTGTGTGAGAAAGTCACAAAACTTCATTGCCTATCATAAGAAACCATTGAAAAAAACTCATGAAAAAGCCAATAATTCTACAACACTAAATTTCAGCCTTTCAGTTTTTTTTATTCGCCATGCTCAGGTTTTTTTATCCAGCTTAGGCCGTTTATGGCGACAACCAGGATCAAGCCTGATGACTGCATCAGTCATTGGCATTACGCTGGCATTCCCAACGGGACTATTTATTTTTTTTACCACCATTCAAACGCTTACCAGCCAATGGAATAGCTCTGCCCAAATAACATTATATTTAAAACACGACATCAAACACTCTCAAGCATTGCTGTTAACAGAAAAAATTAAAAAAACACGACATCTGACTGATATTATAAATATTTCTAGCCAGCAAGCACTGGATGAATTTAAAACCAGTAGTGAATTTGGCAAAGCACTCAACATCATTGAAAACAACCCACTACCTGAAACCATTATTATCCATTTAAACAGCGAACAATCTGTTAACAAAATTGAAAATTTACAGCACCAATTAGAAAAAAACCCAATGGTAGATATTGTTGATCTTGATCTCCAATGGATAAAAAAATTACATGCTTTTATGAACATTGCAAAAAGAACAATCGTCATTATATCTTTCGTCCTGACCCTTGCCGTCATTATCATTATTGGCAATACAATTCGACTCGATATTCATAATCGACATGCTGAAATTAAAATAACCAAACTCATCGGAGCAACCAACACCTTTATCAGAAGACCCTTTTTGTATACGGGTTTCTGGTATGGTTTCTTCGGAGGATTGATAACATTGTTAATTTTATGGATTTCTGATTTTACGCTATCAACACCGATCGACAATCTTGCAAAACTTTATCACTTATCACTTAAAACAGACCAAATAAATTCATCTCTTGCTTTAAATATTTTAATCATTAGCTCTACGCTGGGCTTAGTCGGTGCATGGATTTCTGTTAACAAACATTTGAGTAAAATCGAGCCAAATTAAGGCAACATCAATAAATAAACCACCACATTACGTAAAAATTTTATTTGTCTTTTTTGTTACAAAAATAGACAAACAAAATTTCTGCGCAATATGGGTAGTTTATTTATTGCGCGTTACCTAAGGAACAGTAACCAATGAACTGGACTAAAATTGACCAAGCTATTTCTCAAGCAACCTCAAGTAAATTTACAACCACAGACTCGTTATCAGTAGGTGGTGGCTGTATCAATACCGCTTATAAGATTAGTAATGGCAAAAAATCCTACTTTATTAAATTTAACCACGTAGATAAAATCGACATGTTTGTTGCTGAACAGCACGGCCTACAACAAATTATTGATTCTCAGACCATCAACGCACCACAACCGATTGTGACAGGCATCACCCAGCAAAACGCTTATATTATTTTAGAGTACATAAAATTTTCCAATGGCTCGTGCCAAACCGATTTAGGCAAACAACTGGCAAAAATGCACCAACAAACACAAAATAAATTTGGCTGGCACATCAATAACACCATTGGCTCAACTGAACAAATCAATCAATGGACTGACTCATGGGTAACTTTCTGGAAACAACATCGACTGGGTTTTCAAGCCAACTTAGCCAAAAGAAATGGATATGCAAAAGATTTAGGTCAAGAGTTGGATCGCTTAATCGAAGATTGCCATTTGTTTTTCAGCAACCATCAACCAGAACCATCTTTATTACATGGTGATTTATGGGGAGGAAATTTTAGTTGTGATCCGTCTGGCAACCCCATCATTTTTGATCCTGCCACCTATTATGGAGATCGAGAAACCGACGTTGCCATGACAGAATTATTTGGTGGATTCAACACAACTTTTTATCGTAGCTATCAAGAAAACCACCCTCTTGATTCTGGCTATAATACACGCAAACAACTCTATAACTTATATCACATCCTTAACCACTTAAATATGTTTGGTGGAAGCTATCTTGCTCAGGCCAAACAAATGACAAAATCCTTGTTAACAGAAATTTGAACACATAAAAAATCAAACTTCCCATATTTTGTTCGTCTTCTTTGTAGCAAAAATAGACGTAAAGTCGCCTACACGCCTTTTTCAAAACAAAATAGACAAACAAAATTTCTGTGTAATATGGGTAGTTTATTGGTTGCGAGCTACAAGGAACGGGCACGAAACAACTTCCCGTTCTTAATTCCATCTTCACTTCACCTTCAAACGATCTTCAATCACAAAAGCTCAGAATAGAGTGACTATTCCTACGCTTTTATTCAATCAGATCATTTGAATTTAAAATAAATA
>JABHHM010000455.1 GCA_018671575.1 Methylococcales bacterium
GAAAATATTGAGTGAAAATGTTAATATAATTATGGTCACCTACTTAATCATTAGTCTTAAAGAATGTCATGACATTTTCCATATCAGTTGCACTTTCACTGGCAGCGTTACTGGCAGCGTTACTGGCAGCGGCTGTTTCTTCAGCTAATGCAGCATTTTTCTGAGTGATTTCATCCAGTTGTGCCACGGCTTTATTGACTTCTTCAATGCCATCAGTTTGCTGTTCAGATGCACCAGAAATTTCAGAGATAATGTCGCTGACTTTTTGCACTGAAGTTGCAATATTTTTCAGGACTTCACCTGACTGATCAACCAGTTCTCCTCCATTTTTAACTTTTTCTACACTGTCATTGATCAATTCTTTGATCTCTTTGGCTGCACCTGCACTACGTTGAGCCAGGCTTCGTACTTCGGTAGCAACCACGGCAAAACCTCTACCTTGTTCACCCGCTCTGGCCGCTTCGACTGAGGCGTTTAATGCCAGTAAGTTGGTTTGAAAGGCAATTTCATCAATCACACTGATGATTTCTGAAATTTTATTGCTTGAAGTGGAGATTTCATTCATTGCTTCAATGGCATTGTCAACTACATTTCGTCCTTCGCTTGCCATGTCTTTGGCTTCATCAGAGAGCTGGTTAGCTTGTCTGGCATTTTCTGAGTTGTGTCTGACGGTGCTGGTAAGTTCTTCCATACTGGCCGCAGTTTCTTCGAGAGTTGCCGCTTGTTCGGATGCTCTGACTGACAAGTCAGTGTTGCCCTGAGAAATTTCAGAACTTGCTTGGCTTATGTCGTTACTGGAAACAAGAATACTTTCAACCACCTCATTTAATTTATCTATGGTGTTGTTGATGTTGTTTTTAATTTCATCATAAGTACCCTTGTATTCCTTGCTTACTTTTTGGGTTAAATCACCATCAGATAAGGTTGTCATGATGCTGGAAACATCTTGAAAACTATCATCGACTACAGAAATCAATTCGTTGATGCCGTTGGCTAATAATAAGAAGAAATTAGATTTTCCTTCAACACTGATTTGTTGTGTTAAATCACCATCTTTGGCTGCTTGGATGATATTTTCTACTTCTTTCTCAACCGAAATTTCTAAAGTTCTGTCAACCCATTCAACGACTGTTCCTAGGCGAGTGCCTTGTTCATCATTAACTGGATTCACCGTTAAGGAAAATATCTTATCAGCAATATCAATCTCTGCTGTATAAGAGGTGGTTAGGTTTTCCAATAATTGTTTTTGATGGGATGGGTTTTTGTGGAAACTATCAATACTGGCTTGATTCAGTGTGCTGACATTAAAATTTGGCAACACGGATTGAATGGATTTTTCTGCATTACTTAATAACTTTATCACGGCTTTATTGGTATAAATAATGTTTCGATCATTATCAGCCAGCATCACATTGCTACTGACATTGTCGAGTGCCACCTTAATTCTTGCCATGGCATTGCCTCGTTCATTGGCATCATTTACATCAAAACCCGCTTTAATTTGCAATGATTTGAGTGCGCGCATTAAATCACCCAGTTCGTCTTTACGATCAATTTCAATGGGTTGTTTGTAATCACCTTCGGCAATATGAGCAAATTCAGCTTGGGTTTGTTTGAGTGCTTTTAAAATGTCTCGGGTGACATAGGCGATAAATAATACGGCTAACAGAATACTGATTAAAGTAATGACAATGAGTTGGTATTTGGCCGTATTATCTTTATCAATGCGTTTTTGTAGTAATTCATAGAGTAAAGGTGACGTTAAATCATAAAGTTGAAATAAACCATTAATGACGGTGCTTCCACTGTTAAAAAAATCTGTTGAACTGGTTGCTTTAAAATTATTATTTAATAGTTGGGTGGTTTGCTTGGACAAAATACGAATGTCTCTTTCAACTTGATCGCTGGATGCACCGAGCTTACCTTTTAACTGACTGTTAGCATCATAGGCTTGTTTTAGTGAGGTCTTTAAACTATCTGTATAAATGGATAAATAAAGTTTGTTATCACTTATTTTAATGAATTGGCCTTCGTTAAATTTTTTCTGGTTAATAATGCCTGCTCCTAACCCTCTTAAACGCCCCATTCTTTCAGTGGATGCTGGAATTCGGTAATGCCTTTTAAATTGGTTTTGGTGACAAGAATTTCACCATCGAGCATCATTTTTTCATTATTGGTGACAGGCTGATTATTTTTCATTTTTCAAATCCAGTTAAATACTTATTTTTAAGGTCATATGGGGTGTTAATATATAAAAATATTATAGTATTGAATTTTAAAAAAACTGTATTTTTAATATAAAAAAATCAGGTTTTGATCGGGGTAAAGAGAATGAGCTTGATAAGAAATCATGAATATTCACAAATAAATACAAATTATTTTAGAGCCATGAAATAATTAAGGTAACACGCAATAAATGAACTACCCATATTGCGCAGAAATATTGTTTGTCTTTTTTGTTACAAAAATAGGAGTATAGTCACTCTACATAACTATTTTTGTAGCAAAGAAGACGAACAAAAGGGCCAGTAAGATGGGTGGTTTATTTGTTGCGAGTTGCCTAAACCTTTTCAATTGTAAGTTTATATCCTAATGCTGTGATTATTTTGTCAATTGTTTGTAATTTTGGATTTCCATTTTCACTTAATGTACGGTACAAACTTTGACGGTTTAATCCAGCTTGTTTTGCTAAGTTTGTCATGCTTTTTGATTTTGCCAAATGATTTAATCCTTGTATTAGTCCTTTTGTACCATTTTCTTCCATAAATATTTTCAGGTATTCGAGAGCATCATCATCGGTTTTAACATTGTTAGCAAATTGATAAGTCTGTATATTCATGACAATTCCTCTATTATTTTTTTTGCTTTTTCAATATCTTTACTTTGGGTCGATTTATTTCCCCCATGTAGGAGAAGTATAATTCTTTCGCCCTGAATGGTGTAATAGATTCTAATGCCTCCTCCAAAAGTAAATCTGAGTTCAAATAGATTGTTGCTAACAGATTTAGCATCCCCAAAATTTCCTTCGGTTAGGCGCGTTAAACGGGCATCAATACGAAAATGTGTTATTTTGTCTTTAATGTTTTTTAGCCATTTATTAAATATTTCTGTCGTATGTATTTCGTAGCACATAATATTGACTGTAACAAGTGGGCGATAATTGGTCAAGTGGGTTATTTGTTAAAAATTATTCCTCTGCCGTCTCCAACAATCTTTCTGACAATAACTCCCGAATTTCAGCCAATTGTTCCAGTGTTTCATTTAACACATAATCAATTTCTTCACTGACGACTGTTTCAATATCTGGCATATAACGATTAACCAGTAACATGGTGATTTTGCCCGCGGTTGAAGACAGTAAGTCTCCCCAAGTTTTGAATTTTTTATGACATCTCCAGCGTTTTTGCAAGCCTTTTCCACAAGTAAAACCAGCCGTTCTCATTTGGTAATAACTCAACCAGTGATTGGTTTCTTTGTTCACTTTAAACGTTAACCTAGATTTGTCCGCCAGATATTGTGGTCTGAGTCTGATTTTTTTAATGGTTGGTGTCGATGGTTTTTGGCGACTATATTTAAGCCCCAATTGATGGACAAAAACTTCGATATCGAATGATTTGGTGATTCGATTAAATTGTTTTTTAATCATTTTAACATAACGATAATCACGTTCTTTGATGTCTGCTTGCAGTTTTACATAAAGTCGTAAAACGTCATCATGGTTAATGTGGCTAACATCCAGTTGCTGGGCTGAATTAATCAATCGACCAAATGTGATCTGAGCCTGAAATTGATTTGGGCGCATTAAATGCTTGCTAATGTTAACTTTGATGGTTTGGTTTAACTGGTGTCGTGATGGCTCAGGTAAATAGTCAAAATGAGTGATTTTTGCCAAACTGACTTTGATGGGGACGGGAAATTCGGTTTTAACCACGCCTTTTTCCAAACTCCAGCTTTCGACATCTTCAAAGTCGTCATACTTTAATTGGTGTATGGCTGGCAGTAATAGGGTTGCATTCAGTTTTCCAGCAGTCCTATGTTGGGGTAAATTTAAATGAATCCTGGCAGACAAAGGTTGAAATGCATAAGACATGGCTTTTAAGTGTTGTTGAAAATCCAAGCCATCATAAATTTGATGGGTTGATTGTATTTGCTTTAAGCGATAGTCAATGCCTTGAAAGGCGGAATGCTTTAATTTTCGACCACTGATGGCCGAGTCCTTGGATTTTAATTGTTCAATTGGAACATGTCGTAAACTGGGAATAGGGAACTCAGGAAACAGGATGTTTAATGCTTGATTAACTTTACCGCTGATTAAATCGTCACTGCGATCAAACTGTTCGAGCAACTGTTCTGGAAAAGAACTGCTTTGTAGAATGACGTCAGTTGGTAGGCAAGGGGTGTCAGGTGACTTTATTTGCTGGGAAAAATGGTAATCTGCCAATGAAGCAATGTCATTGAGATGATCATACAAGTTTTTGGGTTGCATTTGTGATCCCGTTGGGTTGGTTGTTCCCATACCTGTGCGACTACCATTCATCAATAGGGCATAAGCAGTGGCATTGGCTACTGTGTTATAGAGATGAAAATGACAGGTGAGTTGATGTTCTGTATTGATTTCATTCTGTAATAATGCAGTTTTAAACTGTGCTGAGACGGGTAGCGAAAGGGCTAACGTTAAAATTAATAGGGCAGTATGACAAGTGATTAAATTTTTCATTATTTAACTCCCTTGTCAGATAAGTTAACCAGATTATACAGTGCCAGCGTCTGCAATAATGCTCTCATATAGGCTTTTCGGGGGAAATTCCACTGATGATGTTGTTCACTGATATTGGCTGGTGGTCGAAATGCCTGAATTAACAAGCTCCAATGATGTCCTCTAATTTCGCCTAGATCAACGGGATGAATATTGTTTGTATTGCCCGCTAGGATCAATTGATTGCGAGGGGTTTTGATAAATTGCTCATAAGAATTAATTTGGTTGGTTTTTAAAATATTATTGATTGTTGTGGATTGCCACATTGTTTTTAATTCATCATCAGTTAAGGTCGCTGTGTAGGGTCGATTGTCTAAAAGGGGAACTTTGGTATTACCCAATTCAACTTGGGTATCATACAAACCACCTGGCGCCAGCCTAAAGCCATCTATGGATGAAAAATATAAAAAGAGGGCGTCAATGCTAAAATTTTTCCAGTCTAATTGGCCGTCATCATTGATGGTTGGGGAAATTAAAGGTGAGCCACTGCTGGATTGTGTAAATGTAGAAACATCAGTGACAGCCGATAAATTAAAAATAAAAGTGTCTGGAGCAAAATTTTTATTATTGAGATGCTGTATGTTCCAGTAAGATCGTTCTGACGGTAGTAAGTCAATGACGCCCAATTCCAGTTCATGAAGTTCTCGGCGTTTTAAAATGTCTTTGGCAATTTGGTCAAAATCATCGGTGTTATAATCAAATAATTCCAAGACATCTTTCAAACGAGATAGGTCGATACTGGCTAGCGGGATATGTTTAAACAAAGCCGATAATTTATGCAGAATTTCATCAGGTTGTTTATTTTCCAGTTTTTTGACCAATTCCCCAATGGTTTGCCCTTTTAAAAATAAATCGAGATCATCCAGACCTTTGCGAGCAATACTGGTGCCTTGAATAACACCTGCAAATGTAATGTAACCGATGATGCGTTGTTTTAAATCAGGTGATTGTCGCACGGCATCTAAAATAACGGGGGCGCCTTTGCTGTAACCAAATAATATAAAAGAATGATCTTTGTATAATTTAGGTAAAGATTTTAACCAGTGGGTTAATTTTTGTGTGGCTTCAATATTTTCACCCGTGGTGTTGCCTAATTCCTTCATTCCAGCAGGATGAATGATGTCAAAATAATTTTTTTGATTGCCTGAATGGGCATAATATTGACGAAAATCCTCGACTTCAAAATCCAGGCCGTTTTCAGCGGTGATCGGGCGGGTAGGTGGTCGTTGATAATATTGATTGGCGTCGATTAAAATGTCTTCAAAAATAGGGTCTTTGATAAGATGCCCTGCATAACCTGGAACCAGTACCAGTGCAACTTTTCTGGGTGAGGATTGTTGGTTTTGTTGAGAGATGGCCGCCATCATATCTTGAGCGGCGATGCTGAGAAAATAGTTGTCTTGTCCTTTAATGGCATGGTTTGATTGTTCATGCAACTGATCAAGGTATTGTCTTACCTTAGGTCTTTGACGAATGGATTGAGGTATGTTTTTATCAATGGATTGTTTGAGCTGTTGATGATTTCGATGATCTGAATAAATTGCTTCTCTGATTTGGTACGCTTCTAATGTGGTTTTTGCTGATAAGGTTTTCTCAATGGTTTGGTTGAAGTTCAGAGGTGTCCAGCCAGTGTGTTCACGGAGTTGTTGTTGGTAATATTGGCGTTGTTCAGATTTTGGTTGTGATAATGTTTCTTTACGAATTTCCTGGGCAAATAATTGATTAAATAATAATTTCCAGTCCACTTGTCGAGCATCGTTTGTTGTGGCAAGACTTTCAACGCTGATTAGACATAATATGGCACTGATAAAACAGTGCAAAATAGATTTTAGTGACATTGTCTTGTTTGTTTGAATCATTACTATTATGCCTTATTTAAGAGCCAGGGATGAACACAGATACTCATTTGAATATTAGGAATGTTTCTTGGGTTATTGAAAGTATTGAATTAATTATCTGTTTTAGCCAATTCGCTAATAAGATCATTCATTTTCTGTTGCTCTTCACTGGGTTGTTGTTCCCATTCGGTTTTCATGGTTTGCAATGCGACCAATGCTTGTTTGGCTTCGTTGATGTCACTTTCAGTTCTATTTCCCGTTATTTCTGCGTTGATGATTTTTTCTTGTAATAGGGGGATATCTTTTACCTGACTTAAATACAGTGAAATAACTTTTTTCTCATTTTGTTGTTCATACTGTTGGTATAATTCAGGATCATTCAGTTGTTCTTTGGTGGCTTTGACAAACAAGGGTTTGGATTCAAACAGTTCAGGTTTTCGAGGATCACCGTTTTTTAAATGATGTCGCATTCGATCAATTGCTTCGGTTGCGGTTAATTTTGTGACGGGAGTAGGGTTCAAATAATTGCTGGCAAACTGATGATGTCGGGTGCTTTTTTTCTGTGGTGAATTTTGTTTATTTTTGTTGTTTTTAATAGAGTTATTGTTGGGCAAATTGGGTTGGGCTGTTTGTGACTTTTTTGCTGTGTTGTCATCATTTAAATAAATGCTTGTACTGACAACGACAACAGACAATGCGATGAAACTGAGTATTTTAGAATTTATCATGGTAATTTCACTGGATAAGCTGGGTTGATTGAAAGTTTAGACTGTTTGGCAAGATGACTTAAATAGCCACTGTATTGCTGTCTTATTGATTGTTTTGCTAAAATATTTTTAATGTGATGACGAATGCTCATGTCATCAACCGATACTACCTGATCCTGACGCTCTCTAATTAATAAAATTTCCCAGGCTTTGTTGGTTCTTATGGGTAAAGAGACATCTCCTTTGCGTTGTAAAAAAGAGATTTTTTCAAGAAATGAATTAGGCTGTGATGATTGTGTGATGGTTCCTAGGTCGCCAGGTGGTGTCGTATTGGTATCATTGGCCTGACTGTATTTTTTAACGGCTTGGTTAAAGCTCATGCCTTGCCGTATTTCGTGATAAACCTTATCTGCCTGCTGTTGAGAATTGAGGCGAATATGTTGTGCTTTGACCATTGATGGTTGCATATAATCTTTAATGTGTTTCAAATAATAGTCTTTAATAGCTTGGTCACTGATATTTTTTGCCTGTTTTTTGATGTTTTTATTAGAGCGGTGCAATACTTCAACCACACCAATAGATTGTTCGTGGTGACTTCGTGCTAATTGTTCAAATAGACGTTGCTGCAGTTCTTTAAGTTCAGTGGGACTGATTTTTAACTTTTCTAATGCAGTTGTCATTACAACTTTTTGATAAATTTTACTGCGAATGTTTTTCTTAATCCAAGATTGATTGAATGACATTAATTCTGCCCAATCATGAATGGATACTTGGTCTAACAAGTCCCAAAAGCTAATAAATCCTTTGATATTTTTATCTGCATGATAATTGGCTACACGCCATTGTGATGCCATTTGTTTTTGTTTATAGGATATTGAACGGGGTGATTTCTTGTTTTTATCAGAA
>JABHHM010000148.1 GCA_018671575.1 Methylococcales bacterium
AATACTAGATATGTATAAGGTTATTACTGATTTTGGTGGCAAAATTCATGCATTAGGGATATCCGATTATACAGGAATAGATGGATCAATATTTATTCATGATAAAAATGATTTTGATGTGGTTATTCCAGAACATACATCACCAGTAAGAGATAATTTTACTTTAGCACATGAATTGGGGCATTTTTTTCTACACTCTACCGCTGGTGAAAAAAATAAGTTATGGGCAGCTAGGAAAGGAAATGATCGCTTGGAATGGGAAGCAAACTGGTTTGCAGCAGGTTTTTTAGCCCCCGAACAACAATTAAAATACCTTAAAAATAATCAGGATTTTACTGTCAAGACTATCAGTAGTTTTTTTGGGCTTTCTAATGAAGCTTCAGCATATAGAAAGGAAACATATGACGAACTTGGTTTCTGATGAATGGCGTCTTAAAATATTCTTTAGTGTTGATTTAATTGGTTCAACCTCATACAAAGCTAAAAAAGCAGAAAATGGTGATGATGCAGAATGGTGTTTGTTTTTTGCTGTATTTCCTCTTGAACTGACAACATCATACCAAAAACAGGCGATTTTAAAACACCAAAAAGATTCGTTTGAACAAGTAAAAATATGGAAAATACTGGGCGATGAAATTTTATTTTATGCTGACCTAACTAATTATCAGCATATTGCGTCCCATATTTGTGCATTTAAAGACTCGATTCAAAATTATAATTTATTATTGAAAGGGAAAAAAGCTCCAGTTCCATTATGTAAAGGAACTGTTTGGACAGCGGGCTTCCCTCTAAGCAATATTGAAATCCAAATCAACAATACTCCAGACTTTATTGGTTCTTCAATTGATGCGGGTTTTCGCCTCACAAAATATTCATCGTCTCGAAAGCTGTGTTTATCAATAGAAGCATTGCTCATGTTTTGTACGACAATAATTGATGAAAGAATAGAAAAAACGGAATACCCGATCAGATTTGAAGGAAAAAAAGAATTAAAAGGTGTTTTGAATAATGCGCCATATCCTATCTTCTGGCTAGATATTAAAAAAGATGATGTAGTCGATAAATGGTTAGGAAAAGGTGAAAATTGTGAGTTCAATGACATCGTGAAATACTGCGAAGACTTTATCAATGACAGTGAGTATCTAATTCAGCCATTCATTGTCGGTGGTATGGATAAATTCAATCAAATTCCTGATGATATTCAAAACAGAAAAGAAAAAGCCGTCGAAGCTCGAATTGACCCAAAACAAAGCATATTTGCTGACCAAGAGAATGATAATGAGAATGAAAAATTGATAGATAGTATCGATATTAAAATACCATACCCGAAGAATTAATCGAAGAAGATCCTCATCAATAGTTATCTTGAAGAATTCCCATCACTATTCGACTCACCATACAGATAATGACTAATAAATATGCTTTTATACAATCTGCATCAATAGTAATCAATTCATCATCGGGATAAGATTATTCTGATAATAGAACACATTGAAACACAGTTTTATAATTTGAGAGCAGTTAATTTAAAATGGATTTAAACAAGCTAGAACAACAAATCAATGCTATCGTAAAGTTGCATTGTAAAGATAATGGGCAAGAAAAAAGCCAAAATGAATTTATTTATGACTTATTACTTGCCTATGACTCTCCAAAGTCATCTGTCACACGCCTTAGAAAGGGAGATTACAATCAATCCAAGAATGAAGGCGAAATACTTTGGAAAAAGAAGTTATTCTTTAAAATTGAAAAGAAAAATGATCTGCTTTTAAGCATTGATGCGATACAACATGATAACGCCATTCTGAAATACAATCCCCGTTTTATTATTGTTACTGATTTTAACACACTATTAGCAGTGGATACCATTGTGGGTGATAGCCTCGATATACCTATTGCAGAACTGAGTGAACACTATGCCTTTTTCTTGCCTTGGGCGGGTATGGAAAAAACACAAATTCAAAGCCTAAATCTTGCGGATATTAAAGCGGCTGAAAAGCTGGCTCAGCTTTATGACGTTATTATCCAAGAAAATCACATTGAATCCGATACTGAAAGGCACGGACTTAATATCTTTCTGTCACGTTTATTATTTTGTTTTTTTGCTGAAGATACGGGTATTTTTGATGATGACCAGTTTACCAATGCCATTGCTTCACACACCAATAAAGATGGTAGTGATTGTCAGAGTTATTTGATTGATCTGTTCAATGTGATGAATATTAAAAAGCGCAGTAATGAACCCGCACATATCAAAGCATTTCCCTATGTGAATGGAGGACTGTTTGCAGTATATTACCCTGCGCCAAAGCTGAATGCCAAAGCACGCCAAATGATAATTGATGCAGGCACGCTTAATTGGAAGCAAATCAATCCTGATATTTTTGGGTCAATGATGCAAGCAGTGGTGCATAGTGACCAACGTGGAAGTTTAGGAATGCATTATACCTCGGTTACTAATATCATGAAGGTGATCGAACCACTGTTTTTAAATGATCTTAAAATGCATCTGAATGATATTATAACCAGTGAAAAAGGGGTTGAAAAGAAACTCTCTAAGCTACTTGATAGACTCTATCATTTGCGCTTATTTGACCCTGCCTGTGGTTCAGGAAATTTCCTGATTATTGCTTATAAAGAACTGTGTAAATTAGAGATTGAAATCTTTAAACAGTTACAGGAAATTGGCGATCACTGGAAAATGTCACAATCAGGTATTTTACTCACCCAGTTTTATGGCATAGAACTGGATGACTTTGCCCATGAAACTGCCAAGCTATCTTTGTGGCTGGCAGAACATCAAATGAATCTTGAGTTTAAAGCTGTCTTTGGTAGTGCTAAACCAACATTACCGTTACAGGATGGAGGGCATATTGTTTGTGGTAATGCGACTCGATTGGATTGGGAGGGTGTTTGTTCTAAAGATGAAGGACTTGAGATTTATATTATGGGTAATCCGCCCTATTTGGGGTCAAAAAATCAATCGAAAGAACAAAAAAATGATATTAAGTATGTTTTATCAGGCATATCTACAACGAAAAGTTTAGATTATATTGCGTGCTGGTTTATTAAGGCTACGCAGTATTTAACTGAGAAAATACATTTTTCTTTTGTTTCAACAAACTCATTGTTTCAAGGCACTCAAGTTCCTCTTTTATGGCCAATTGTTTTTGAATCAGGGGCAGAATATTTTTTGCTCATAAAGACTTTCTTTGGACTAATAATGCTCGTAATAAAGCTGGTGTTACATGCTCAATCGTCGGTGTAAGAAATATAAACAATCAAGATAAGTTCTTATTTGAAAGGAATAACAAGAAGAAAGTTAAAAATATTAATCCTTATTTGTATGAAGGAAAAACAACGTTTATTAAAAATAGAACAACTCCTTTATCCTCATTTCCTCGACTGCAAATAGGTAACGAAGCTTATGATAATGGACACCTAACATTTCTCGATAATGAAAAAAATATCTTTGTTCAAA
>JABHHM010000321.1 GCA_018671575.1 Methylococcales bacterium
TACAAAATTTCCTATTTTGGCATATTGTGCAACAACCGATAACGGACTGATATTTACAAAACCAGAAATTTCAACACCATTGGTAATGACTGCACTGGCGTGAATGACCGATATGAAATTGGCATGTTTGATGGCATATCTGGAGTCAAAATATTCAAAAATTGTTTTTTTGATTGCGGGTGACATTCCACTTAACACATAATGCTCATCATTATTCGGTTGCCACTCATCGGCATGAAGTTCAACTGTTTTAATGGATTGGTGTAAAAATGGTACATCAATATATCTATTTTGGTTTTTTTCCAAATTACTGATAATACTGATTTCGATTGCTGATTGATAAACGCTGTAGAGTGAATCTAAAATAATGCCGAGGGAAATGTTGCAATGTCCTAGGATGGTGATTTTTTTAATGTTCATGTTTTGTTAAACCAGTTTGTAATTTTGTAACATAATTCTAATGTCTTCTACCTTATTAAACATCATGACATCAATCATTGACAGATTGGCAACAAATTCATTATCAAACTGACGATAGTTGATGAGTTTAGTTTGCAAAAAATGTAATGTGATGTTTTTTTGATGAAATTGTTCTTTGCAATATAGCGCTCTACCACCTATTGAATTGATGTAATTTGTTGCTCCAAGGTTTGAACAGATATTCAGTATTTTTTCTTGTGATTTAAGGTCGTTACTTTTTTTAATGTCACTTGAATAAATAAGTTTGCTGTTGATCTTTAAAAAATTTGATATTACATCAATTGAATATCCCAAATATTTTGCCAAATTATTTTCAGGATGGTTAATTATTTTTTCTATGATGGGAAAAATAACCTCAAAATAGGGTGCTTTGCTATAGGCCATGCGGATAGTTTTTAATGGCTTTGGATCATTAGTGACTTTTTTTAATTGATTAATCTGTTTATACGAACTTGCACCCAATATTTTTATATTAATTTTGTTGGATTGGTTGTTGATGAGAATTGAATTCCGATTGATGAAACCACTTTTTATATAAGTCACGTCATCATAGATAATAAAAGTATCGACGGCATTGATTAATTGCCAGTAACCAATATAAGGAAAAAAATAAGGTTGCATGATGGCCAGTTTCATTTGTTTTTCCTGAAAAATAATTTGCCTGAGTCGATAGTGAGTTTTCATGCGTTCGATAAACACAAAAGATGTTTTGTTAATTGAGCTAAATTTTCTACATCCCAATCAGGTTTAGGCATTTGGTCAGGTAATTTTTCATCAGGTCGAAAACGTCCCGTTCTTACTAATGCGGTTTGAATGCCCAGTTGTTGAGCACCAATAATGTCGGTATCTGGGCGATCACCTATCATGAGGCAATTATTTGCTTCTGTTTGTAACGTTTGTAGGGCAATTTCATATAGTAATGGCTTGGGTTTGCCAATGGTAATGGGTTGTTTCCCTGTGGCAACAATGAATGGGGCAACTAATGCCCCTGCACCCGCTAATATTGCACGTTTACCACGATAAAAAGCATCCACACTGGTGTCTGGATTGGTGCAGATCAGCTGAGCATCTTGTTTAATCATTAAATTAATTCCCGTTGTTATTGAGGCATAATCAATGCCTTCACCTTCTCCGACAATGACATAATCTGCATTTTCCTTATCTTCGTGCCCCTGTTTTTGTAAACTTTTGTGTAAGCCACCAGCACCAATGGCATAATATTTGAAATTTGGTTTTTGTTTGGCAAGCCATGCGGCAGTTGCTTCACCAGAGGTAATGATGAGTTTTTCGTCGGGGCGTTTGAAGCCAATTTCAGCCATTTTATCAGCCATGGATTTAGGTAATTTGATGGGATTATTAGTGACAAAAGCATGTGGAATATTTTCAATAGATTGCATAAACTCAATGGCGCCATCAATTGGGTTCATGCCATGAAACAAGACACCATCCATATCGAGTAAAATGGCAGAAAAGGGCAGTTCTACTGTTGATAAGTCATTATTTTGAGCCATGATTAAAAAATATTTTTAAGTTGTTGTTTAAATAATTTGATGAATATTTCAATGTTTGCAACTCCCGAATAATTTAGCCTACAAATAAAGGCAATTTTTCGGTGTGGGCCAGGATCGTTCAGGTGTAATGCTTTTAATTCAGAGCTTTCATAAAGTAATTGGTCGAGAGCCATTTGAGGGACTAATGTTGATCCCATTTTTCCTGCCGCCATTTGAATTAAAGTGCTTAAGCTGGCGCCTTCCATTGAAAAATCAAGTTCACTCGGTGCAAGTTGGCATGCGGCAATGGCATGATCTTTTAAACAATGTCCATCTTTCAATAATAATAAGGGGACACCTCCGAGTTGGTTGCTTGACACCACTTTTTGGTTCGTTAATTGATTGCTTTTGTGCGTGACCAAATAAAAATCTTCCTGCCAAAACTCAAATGACAGCAGGCCATCAATGGCATAGGGCAAAGCTAGAATGGCAAAATCAATATGACCATTGCGTACCATTTCAAGTAAAACATGTGACTGTTCTTCTACAATGGTTAATTTTAGTTTGGGATGCAGGTTTCTTATTTCGGGTAAGACTTTGGGCAATAAGTAAGGGCCGACAGTCGGAATAACGCCAATTCTTAAAGGATAAGTCAATGGTGATTTTTGATGATTGGATAAATGATAAAGACTATTGATATCATTTTTTATTTTTTGAGCTATTTCTAATATTTCCTTACCGACGGGTGTTATTAGGACTTTTTTATTATTTCTTTCAA
>JABHHM010000327.1 GCA_018671575.1 Methylococcales bacterium
CGCCCTTTGGCACTACTACTCTGACCGAATAGACCTCTATGCAATCAGAGCAGTAACACCAAAGGTCAAAAAATCTTGAGCGAAAATTTTGTTAAGATAATTATGGTCACCTACTTATATCATTTATTACTCTGTTCCTTTCAGTTTATTTAATCTGTCAGCATATTTCTGGTCATCAAGTTTTTTTCCGCGTCGATAGGAATCAAAAATACCAATTCCCCATATCAATACAATGACCAATGACATTATGCTTAATACGGCAGGTGGAACTATGCCTGGTACAGTGGCAACCTGCGCCCTAATTAAATCGATATCCATTGGAACAACACCACTGCTCATTATATTCTGAGCAATAATTTGTACTTTATAGTTTGCTTCATACATAATAAAGCTAAGGCAGACAAGGATAGTCGCAAAACAAATGAAACCTTTCTTTTTATTATTAACAAAAAAATAACCCGCACCAGGAAAAACAAATCCAGAATAAATAACGGCTTTTGTTGATAATTTCATTCAGACTCCTTTAGAATTGCTGATTATTTTTATCGGGAAGACCCTAGTTAATATAGCCCATATTATGGTCTTTTGTTGACTACATTAATAATGGGACAATTGTCTCTAAGGTAACACGCAATAAATAAACTACCCATATTGCGCAGAAATTTTGTTTGTCTTCTTTGTTTCAAAAATAGGCGTGTAGTCGCTCTACATCAATATTTTGTGATTGAAGATCGTTTAAAGATAGCATGAAGATAAAGGTAAGAACCAGAAGTTATTTCGTGCCCGTTCCTTGTACAGCAGAATATTATTAATGCTGAATAAAATTTACAATATTTGATCTAGGTCAATTAATCTTTTTAAAACAGTGTTAGGATAATCTTAGTTAATCAGATTATAAGCATATGTTCCATTACTTATAATAGGCTTAATGGTATAGTATATTTTTATAATAAGCAGTTACGGCAAAACCCACAAAGGAGAGCAGGTATCTTGCAACATTTAAAAGAGTTGTAAGTTTTTTTTAATTGATATTAATTATTGGAGATTATGTCATGAAAAAATTTGCTCAAGCAATCACATTATCCATCCTATTAGCGTTCTCAACTACTTCCAATGCCTTTTGGTTTAACTGGGGAGGAGACTGGGGATTTAATTTTAGCAGTGGATACTACGGGGATTATTATGGATACGGTGCTGGATACCCATATTATGGAAATGGATATGGTTATGCTCCCTACTACTCAAATAATCCATATTATTATCCACCAAACACTGCAGTTGTAGCCCCTACAGCTCCAGAAGCTCAAAGTAACAAATAATGATTCTAAAATAAAATGAATCAGGTTCAACGCATTCATCAACTAGATGAATGCGTTTTACTTCCCATCTTTAAAGACAGGAGTCCAACATGAAAAAAGCAACCAACACTCTCTTAGGCCTGATACTCTTATCAATAACCCAATTTAGCCATGCAGATGTTGCGGTACTTATTCACGGCTATCTTGGAGGAACGTATTCCTGGAATAACACAGGCATTACTCAACAACTCAACAATAAAGGTTGGACATATTCTGGAGCCTACTTATCAAGCCCAGCAGGTATTCAATATTTCCCAGCCCAAAATTCTGAAACTAAACCAACAAACAAAACTGTTTTGGTTAATTTACCTTCTCAAGCCCCTATTGTTATTCAAATTAATATTCTGCAAGAAGCTTTAAAACAAATTAACAATCAATATAATGATGAACCATTGATTTTGATAGGACATTCATTAGGTGGCGTTGTTGCACGAGCGGTATTAACCAGAAATACCATCAATAACGCTAAAACGTTAATCTCTATCGCTTCACCACATTTAGGCACGCCAAGGGTATTTCAAGGCATTAACGCAACCAATAATAGCTTCCCTGTTTCCATCGTCCGTAGCTTCTTTGGTGGCAATACTTATCGAACCGCTCAAAGATCACGACGCTTATACCACGATTTATTACCCGCCAGAGCAGGTACCTTTTTATACTGGCTTAACAATCAGGCTCACCCAGACATTGCTTATTATTCTGTGATTCGTCGCAATCGCTATGGTTTTCCTGGGGATAATGTTGTACCTGGTTATAGTCAAGACATGAATAATGTTACTGCATTGAAAGGAAAATCAAGCAATACCACAACACCATCGTATCATAATTTGACACCACAAGATGGATCTATAATTTTGGGTATTTTAAATAAAAAATAAACGGAGGCTACTTTTCAGGTATTTAATTGTGGATGTTTTTTTAACCATGAAGATATTGAAGCTTTTTCATCGTTCTCTTCATGTACTTCATGGTTATAAAATTAGGTCAATTGCCAAGTATTAAAATTTACCCGTAAAAATATCCTATCTAATATAGGATGAACGGCAAATAGGCACAGTGAACTTGTATCAATATCCGTATGTTATAAAAATCAGCTAAAAATACTCTTTTACACCAGTAAACTGCGCTTTTTCACCAAATTTTTCCTTGTTCTAAAGAAAAATTGAATTCTCGTACAGTCTCCTAAATCACCGCCAAATCACCCTTTTCTTCCAGCCATTTTTTTCGATCAGGCGCTCTTTTTTTAGAAAGCAACATATCCATCAACTCTAATTGACTTTCATCGTGACACGTTAATTGTAAAAGTTTTCGTGTATCAGGAGAAATGGTCGTTTCTCTTAGTTGAGATGGATTCATTTCACCCAAACCTTTAAATCGTTGAATAGACACTTTACCTTTGATTTTTTCAGTCTCGATTTTATGTAAATAAGCTTCTCTTTCCACTTCATCTAATGCGTAAAAAACTCTTTTACCGACATCAACACGATACAAAGGCGGTGTGGCAATATAAATATGTCCTGCGGCGACAACGGCCTTAAAATGCTTCAAAAATAACGCACATAATAAAGTTGCAATGTGATTACCATCTGAATCCGCATCGGCTAGTACACAAATTTTCCCATAACGAAGTCCAGACAAATCATCGCCCCCTGGATCAACGCCTATAGCAACCGAAATATCATGGACTTCTTGTGATGCCAATACTTGAGATGAATCGACTTCCCATGTATTTAGAATTTTTCCTCGTAATGGCATAATTGCCTGAAACTCTTTATCTCTCGCTTGTTTTGCTGAACCACCCGCTGAATCACCCTCAACAAAAAATATTTCGGTTCGATTGGTTTCCTGCGAACTACAATCAGCCAATTTTCCTGGCAATGCAGGGCCTGCCGTGACCTTTTTACGAACAACTTTTTTACTGGCTTTAAGTCGTTTAATGGCATTTTGTATAACGATATCAGCAATACTTTCACCCAGGTCAGTATGTTGATTGAGCCACAAACTGAATGCATCTTTTAATACGCCAGTGACAAAACTTGCAGACTCTCTGGATGATAAACGCTCTTTGGTCTGCCCCGAAAACTGAGGATCAAGCATTTTTATTGACAAAATATAAGAGCAGTTTTCCCAAACATCATCTGGAGTCAGCTTTGTTCCCCGTGGCAGAAGATTTCTGAATTCACAAAACTCACGAATGGCATCAGTCAATCCTGTTCTCATCCCGTTCACATGAGTTCCACCCAACGCCGTAGGAATTAAGTTAACGTAACTCTCTGTCAGTTTTGATTTATTTTCCGACAACCAAACAACAGCCCAATCAACACCTTGCTCATCATCTTTATAGTGACCGATAAAAGGGTCTTCTGGTACGAAAGGGTCTTCTTCTAACGCATCCAGCAAATAATCTTTTAAACCTTCTTCATAACACCAAGTCAATGTTTCTTTGGCAATTTTATTATCAAAAGTTATTTTTAAACCAGGACAAAGCACTGCTTTTGCCCGTAAGATATGTGTCAGCTGTTTAACTGAAAACTTATCCGTATCAAAGTATTTTTTTTCTGGCCAAAAACGTACCGTTGTGCCTTTATTGTGCTGACTAACCTGACCAATTACTTCTAAGTCAGAGCTCTTTTCACCATGAGCAAAAGCCATTAAATATTCTGTACCAGAGCGTTTGACTTTAACTTCAAGACGTTGAGACAAAGCATTAACAACAGACACACCAACCCCATGTAGTCCACCAGAAAAATGATAGGCTTTGTTGGAAAATTTACCACCTGCATGTAATCGGGTTAAAATCACTTCAAGCCCAGGAACGCCTTCTTCGGGATGAATATCCACTGGCATTCCCCGACCATTATCCTGCACTTGCAACGATTGATCTTCAAATAAAACAATATTAATTTTATTCGCAAAACCTGCAATTGCCTCATCCACACTGTTATCAATCACTTCTTGAGCCAAATGATTGGGTGATTCGGTATTGGTATACATTCCAGGACGTTTTTTGACAGGGTCCAAACCACTGAGAACTTCTATGTCAGAGGCATTATAGCTATTACTTGATTGAGGCATAAAGAGACTTATTTATAAAGGTAGATGTGGTTAGGTAACTCGCAATAAATAAACTACCCATCTTACTTGCACCCAAAGGGCATAAAACTCTTTTATCCGTCTTATTTGCCACAAAAATAGTTATGTAGAGCGACTACACGCCTATTTTTGTAACAAAAAAGACAAACAAAACTTCTGTGCAATATGGGTAGTTTATTTATTACGCGTTACCTTAGTTAGGAACATGATGCCTTTGGGCAAAGGTTATTTTTGAATCGCCCCTTATTTAAAATAATCATAGCATACCCCCTGACGACAAGTACAAATAATTATTTTTTGCTTTTTTGAAATGATTTAACGCCATAACAACCACCTAATCGCTGCTCTTGGCCTTGATATATCCTTCTTGCCAAACCAACACCATGATATGAACATTGCTTTAAATAGTCACAATCGTGACAGCCAAATTTACCACTCAATAATCCAGAATGATTTAACATTTTGTGTTTTTGTAATTGTTTTGGTTGTAGGATTTCACTGAATGAGTTTGTCTGCAAATCACCCAAACTAGGTTGCTTATTCCGATGATCAAATACCAAATCACCATAAATCGTATAACTGACAGGAAACACATTAAAATGTTGCCCCACATGAAATGCTTGGCTCATAAAAGAACAACAGTCATCATCTTCAACAGCTGTAAAACGATTAATTTCATTGATTAAATGTTGCTGACCTAATGCTGTTTGCTGATAAAAACTTTGAGCATATTCTGCGGCGGTGGTTACCTCATAACCATACCTCGGCTTCTCCAGATTTTTTAATGTCGGCATAAAACCCAAAGAAACATAAATTGTTTCACCCAACTGTTTTATCAGTAAATCAGACAGATTTTTAGGAGAATATTTTGCTATAACACTACTACTTAACAAACTTTGTAGGTGTAAATTATCCATTCCATTTTGAATGACCCAACGTAATCGCTCAGCATAATTTACATTATTTTCCAAACGTATAGGATCAATAGTAATGTCTATTAATGGTCGATTTTTTCTTTGCATTAAATGACACAATGACTCCTTGTAATGATCATGCAAAGAGTCATTGGCTAAAGTCATGGTTAATGCAAAAGCCATTTGAACATCGTCAAACAACAAAAAATATGACTCCAATTCATTATACGGCAGGGCCATCAAGTCCCCAAAAACCAAAACTGGTCGAAAATGCAAGTCTTTCTCAACCCCATATTTCATCAATTGATTCAGTATTTTTTTAAATTCATTCGGCGAGTAGCCAGGCCTCATCACTTGGCGCTCACTTAAACTCAACATGCAACCACTACAGGAACCACTACAGTGATTGTATAATTCAATGGTTATATCTGTGAGTTGATTGCTAATAGCGATTCCTTTTCGGCCACAAAATATTTATTGATATTTTACTCAAGATAATTTTATTTGTACCGTTAAACAAGTTAGGCAATAGTTTTTATCAAATTTCATTAGGAGGCTTCCGAGAAAGCACCATAAAAACTGAAAATCGACTTTAAATTAACACGATTAATCATTGATAATATTATATATTTAAATTAATTACTTATTTTATGAAAAATTATTTAAATTTTTCTAAAGTTTTTGCTGTGCCTGTCGTTAAGATAATTGTAGACACTAATTACCTTAAGGATTACCCAAATGGCTCTTTCAATCAACACCAACATTCATTCATTATTTGCACAACGTAGCTTAAGCAGATCTCAAAATGAATTAGGCACTTCTCTTGAAAGATTATCAACAGGTCTACGAATCAACAGCGCTAAAGATGATGCAGCAGGATTGTATGTTGCTGAAAAACAAACATCTGACATCAGAGGAATTGAACAAGCCATTCGAAATGCTGGTGACGGCATTTCATTATCTCAAACCGCTGAAGGTGCATTGGCTCAAATTGGCAATAACATGCAAAGAATTCGTGAAATTGCAGTTCAATCATCTAATGGCTCGGTTGAAGATAGAACAGGCTTACAAAAAGAAGTTGATCAACTGACTCAGGAAATTTCAAGAATCGTTCAAACATCTGAATTTAATGGCCAGAGCTTATTCAATTCAACGGGTACATCAAGCTTATCCTTTCAAGTAGGTCAAGACGGTTCGGCAACTAACCAAGTTAGCTTAACACTCAGTGGCTTAGCTGGTGGTGCAATCAGTAGCTTCAACACTTCATTAAGTGCAACAACAACCATTGATGTTAGCTCTCAAAGTGCAGCCAGCGCATCAATTAACTTACTGGAAAATGACATCACAAGTATTTCACAACAACGAGCAACTTTTGGTGCATCGCAAAATCGATTTGAATCAGTCATTAATAACTTACAAAATTATGCTGAAAACTTACAAGCTTCAAGAAGCCGAATCATGGATGCTGATTTTGCTGCTGAAACAGCCAACATGACAAAACATCAAATTCTACAACAAGCAGCAACAACCATATTGTCACAAGCCAATAGCTTACCTCAAACCGCTTTATCATTATTGGGTTAGGTAACACGCAATAAATAAACTACCCATATTGCGCAGAAATTTTGTTTGTCTTTTTTGTTACAAAAAAGACGAACAAAAGAGCCAGTAAGATGGGTAGTTTATTTATTGCGAGTTGCCTTAGAACCAGTCATTGAACAGGAAACAATGAAAGTCAAAACTTCGATATCTTCATTCTCTTCATGGTAAGGGCAAAATACCATTTAAATAATTTATAATCAGATACTTAGGGGAGACGAAATAAAAATCCAAATTGTGCAGAATTTTTGTTCGCCTTTGAGGCGCAAAAAAGGAGGCAAAAAGATTATTATGCCTTTTGTGTACAAGCAAGTTGGATGTTTATTTGTTGCGCATCCCCTTAATCAAGATACCCTGGAATATCTTCTTTAATCACTTCATCAATCTGTTCTGGCCCAAGAAACTTTTCACCGTAGGACAGATAGATTTTCTGATCAATAAAGACTTTGAATAAGTCGGGATCAATGTGCTGATTCTGCTTCATTTTACCTAATATAAAGAGTGATTCAGACAAAGTTTTTGCTTTTTTGTAGGGACGATCGGAGGCTGTTAATGCTTCAAAAATATCGGCAATGGCCATGATTCTTGCCTGGATTGACATTTGTTCACGAGTTAAACCTTTTGGATAACCCTTTCCATCCATTCGCTCATGATGTCCACCCGCATATTCGGAAACATTTTTTAAATGTTTTGGAAAAGGCAATGATTCAAGCATTTTTATGGTCATCACAATATGATTATTAATGACATTCCTCTCTTCTTCGGTCAATGTTCCTCGGGGAATTAATAAATTTTTGATTTCATTTTCATTTAAAAAATTTTCTTTTTTCCCATCTACATTGGTCCACTGGTATTGACTGATATCCTGCACGCGTTCTTGATGTGATGGAGACATAAATTCTCCTCCCACATTGGCGACACGAATAAATTCTCGATCTTCTTCCAGCTTTTTGACTTTTCGATGATATTCTTTTTCCAACACCAAACTTTGTTCTTTTCTTCCATTTTCACAAGCTACAATTTTTTGTTTTAAATAGTTGATTTCATATTCATTTTTTAATGCGACAAAACGTGTATCAATGGTGTGAATTCGATCATAAATGGTTTCCAGCTTTGTGGATTTGTCCACCACATATTCTGGAGTCGTTATTTTTCCACAATCATGAAGCCAAGCAGCTATTTCTAGTTCATAACGATCATCTTCAGACAAACTAAACTGTTTTAAATAATCATTATCTGATTGATTACATGCCTCAGCCAACATCATGGTTAATTCTGGTACTCGCTTACAATGCCCACCGTTATAAGGGGATTTTTCATCAATTGCGACAGCCAATAAATTAATAAATGAATCAAATAATGTTTTTTGTTCTTGTAATAAACGCTGATTAGTTATGCTGACAGCGGCTTGTGAAGCCAATGATTCAACCAGTTGTTGGTCTTCTTCTGAAAAAGCTTTGACACAATCTGTTGCTGGATCGGTGGCATTTAATAACTGGAGCACACCAATAAATTCATTGGCATGATCTTTCATTGGAACGGTTAAAAAAGACTTAGAATGATAACCCGTTTTTTTGTCAAATTCATACGTTCCCGATAGATCAAACGATTTTTCATTATAAGCATCAGGAATATTAATGGTCGAATCATTCAAAATTGTATGAGTCACCACCATGTCATTATTTGGCTCACCATCAGCGGTATATAATGGGATAGGTGGAAATGTTATTTTTTTCCCCGTAGAACCACCCATGCGGATATTAAGTGAACTGGTACACAATACCTCAAACTCTAATTCTTTATTTTTATTCAGTAGATAAATGGTACCACCATCTGCATAAGTCAGATGCTTAGCTCCCATTAAGATAGTTTCAAGAATTTTATTGATGTCTTTTTCAGCAGAAAGCGAAATTCCAATTTGATTCAGCTTTTCAATTCTGTCAATGAAACTATTGTTTGTATTATCATTCATAAGCATTTAGAACTTTAATTAATTAATTATTGCTCATTATTATAGTTCACTACAGACGGCTGAAAGAAATATTTAGATAGTTTAGAAACATGATGTTCTTCGTGTGAAAAATAAAGTATTTATAAACAGGGATAAATACAGACAGGGAGATACATTAAACATTTAATGCTTAATCTTTGACCAATATTTTTCAAAATCAAATGCAGGACTGTGTTGATGATTGTGACATTGTAAACAAGTGGTTTTATCAGCTTTCAGTGATTCTGTTTTCAGACTTGATTTGAGATGATCTCTTCCCGCATTATGGCAAGACTCACACTGCACATTACCCAAATGAAATGTCAGCATATCATCCAGATATCCACCTTCTTTTTCAAACCCAACTGAATGGCATTTGATACAATTTGGATCAAGCGATTTATCCACTTGAATCAAACTATCCATCGCTTGTGAATGCGGTGATTTTTTCCATATTTTATACTGTTGAAGATGACAAGCTTTACACTTCTTAGCCCCGACAAAAGGACTTTCCCCTGAACGTTGACGTTTTTTTAACTGCACACGTTTTTTATAATTAACTTTTACTTTTTCATTATATGTGTGATACCAGTTGGCTAACTCAGGATCATCCTTAATGGACTCTGGCAATGCAATCACTTCGTGTTGAAAAGAATCAATTTTAGAATGATTAATCGTCAGTTGTAATTTTGCAATCCGCATTCCACGAGAACCAGGCTCTAACACCAGTAAGTTATGACCATTGTTTTTTAATAACTTGGGCTCACCAAAGACCTCATGTTTTGAGCGTATCAGTAGAATATCAACCCATTTCAAAGGTAAAAGTTGTTGGGATTTTTCCAGTGAATAAGTTGAAGACAAAATGGTTAAACGTTGTTGTTGTTTGGCTTTTTTCAAAGCAGTGGAGAGTTGCTGTAGATCATTATTCACCCATTGGTTTGAGCCTGACATTTTAATAAAAGGTGATATTTTGGGGTCTAACCATGAAAAAAACTCAACAAATATCTGGTTATTATCAAATATTTGACTTGGTGAAACAATTTGACCTGTTTTTGGGTTTGAAACAACCCAGGGCAAACCTTGTTTTGCAATAAAGTCTTTTCCATAAGACAAATCTTGCCATTGAACACCAATGGCATTATATTTTTGCAATTTAATGCCTTGCATAATTGCTTGGCTGGTTAATTGGTCTTGCGGCATATTCGAAACAATCAAACCACCCGATGAAATCAATAATAAATCAGGATCTTTATTTCTCAACTGTTTAAGCATCGTTGAGAGTCTTCTTACCCCACCAAAATTACCCTCAACTGAACAACCGCAAGGTTCTAACTCGCCATTTAAATTTCCTGAATAAATCAGTGCTACTTTACCGCTGCTAACACTAAAATTTTTCTTTGATAGACCCCAAAAGGTCATGCTGATTAAAATAAATGCAAGACTTAAAATAAAAACAGATTGTTTGTTCATAACTTTATGACATAATTGTTAAAAATTGATCGACACTGATACTCATTAATATATTACAATAATTCACTGGTTTTATCAGAATAATGACAAAAAATCGACAACTCAATAGTCTCTTTTTTATTTTATTAATATTTTCATTCAACATTTTTGCTGAAAACATAATACTCAGTGATTTTGAACAGCATCAATTAAGTCAATGGGAAGAACACGAATTCAACAATAAAACAAATTACAGCCTCATCAAAGAAAATAGCCAAACTATTTTAAAAGCCAGCAGTATTGCCAGTGCCTCAGGCTTAGTCAAAAAAATCAAAATTAATTTGAATAAAACGCCCTATTTGAATTGGAGCTGGAAAATACAAAACACCTTAAAAAACACCTCAGAAACACAAAAAACGGGGGATGACTACCCTGCCAGAATTTATGTTGTTATTTCAAAGGGAATCTTCTTCTGGAAAACTCGATCTTTGGCTTATGTTTGGTCAAGTCACCAAGCAGTTAATAGCCACTGGTTCAATGCATATACATCAAACCTTACCATGGTTGCAGCCAATAGCGGCAAACAAAAAATTGGCCAATGGGTTCAACACAAAATCAACCTGAAAGAAGATATCAAACGCTATTTAAAAATAGATGCTGATAACATTGATGCCTTTGCCATCATGAGCGATACTGACAATACAAAACAACAAGCAACCGCTTATTATAAGAATATCTTTTTTTCTAACAATTGATTATATTTTTCATCGAACATCTAATTAACCAAAAGGAGAATACTCAAAAATGAAGTTTAATAAATCTGTTATTTCAATCGTATTAACCGCATTAGTCAGTACAACATTACTTTTTTCATCAGCAGCCACCGCTGGCAAACCAGGTATGGAAAAGTGTTTAGGTGTTTCTAAAGCAGGAATGAATGACTGTGGCACAAGCAAGCATCGTTGTGGAGGAATGTCTAAAAGAGACAGTCATCCTAAAGAATGGATTTATGTACCCATTGGTATGTGTGAAAAACTAACGGGCGGTAAAATAAAGTAAAATCAAATGATGATGGGTATACTGGCGTATATCCATCTGACCATTGAAATTACCACTCCTAACTATTTAACCCATTAATCGACTGCCGTATTTTATCATGCTCATAGGTCGTTAAAAGATCATGGCAAATACTTTTAATTTTGGATATATCGGTATTTTTGACAATTTGCTTAACTTCCAGCAAAGAGCTGGGCGACATACTAAATTCACGCAACCCCAAACCTAACAATAACCGTATATAATCAACATCACCCGCCATATCTCCGCACATAGTGACAGGAATCTGATGTTTTTCACCCGCATCAATGATTTTCTTGATCAACTGCAAAACAGCAGGATGTGAAGGATCATATAAATAATTAACTTTGTCATCCATGCGATCAATGGCTAATGTGTATTGGATAAGATCGTTGGTACCAATAGACAAAAAGTCCAACTCTTTGGCAAAAGCATCTGCTAACAACGCAGCCGCTGGTACTTCAATCATACCCCCTATTTTGATTTTTTCATCAAATTCATAACCTTCTGAGCTTAGCTCTGATTTTGCTTGATCTATAATCACATTGACACGTTTCAACTCATTTAGATTTGTCAGCATTGGAACCATCAATTGAACGGGGCCCGTTGCAGAAGCTCTTAGAATGGCTCTAATTTGAGGAAGAAAATATTTTAAGTCATTCAAACAAAGTCTGATTGCACGTAAACTGAGTGCGGGGTTTGCGGTTGATTCAATATAATCAGGCGTGATTGTTTTATCGCCACCAATATCTAAAGTTCTTAAAACCAATGGCTTTCCTGCTAATGCAGTAATGGCCGCCACATAATTTTCAACCTGCTCTTCTTCTCCAGGAATATCCTGGCGATTTAAAAATAAAAACTCTGTTCGGTATAAACCAACCCCATCAGCATTTAACTTTTTAACCGAACTAATATCATTTAAGCCTTCAATATTGGCATTTAACTTAACCGATACGGCATCTTGAGTGCTGATGGTTGAATCAACTAATTTAGCCAACGTTTGCTTGACTAATTTTTCTTCATTGATACGGTTGATAAAATAATTTTCAACCAATTCATCTGTTTCTGAAAAAACCACCCCATTAAAACCATCAACCACCAGGCGTTCATTATCACCAATATAATGACAAATATTTTTAACACCTACGATGGCAGGAAGCCCAAAACTTCTGGCTAAAATAGCCGTATGAGAAATATATCCACCATATTCCGTCACAAACGCGCCTATTCCTTGCTGATGCATCAAAATAATTTCAGCAGGTGAAAAATCTTCCGCAATGACAATCTTATGCTTTAAATTGACGTCATAAAAATCATTGTAATCATTAGATCCATCATGTAAATTTTGTTGAACACTGTTAATGACATGATTAACATCATCTTTACGAGTTTTTAAATAAGCATCATCCATCTCATCAAAAATACTCAACAATACCTTTCTTTGGCAATTAAGCGCCCATTCTGCATTGCATTTATTTTCTCTGATTAATTTAATGGGAATGCTGGATAAGTTAAAATCTTTTAGCATCAATAAATGAGCATCAACAAATTCAGAAACATCAGCGGTAGTTGATGATGGTAATTTTAAGGCAATTGCATGTAGGTCATTTTGTGTTTTATTTAAGGCTTGATTGAATCGTTCTATTTCATCATCAATTAAGTCATCGGCCAGATGTTTTTTTTCAATATTGGGCTGATTTTTTTTCCACAGAAACGACTTTCCGAGAGCGATGCCTTTAGAAACATAAATTCCATGTATTGAAAATGCCATAAGTGTTATCTTTTAAGATTCTTCATCAAACTTACGATTAAACAATGCCTGAATTGCTTGTGCCACTTCATTTTCATCTTCACCAACAATCTCTATTTTTAATTCTGTTCCATAACTGGCGGCCAACATCATCACACTCATGATACTTTTTGCATTGGCATCCATAGAACCTTTTTTCAACGTGATAAAACTTTTATATTGGGATGCCAATTTGACTAATTTTGCTGCGGCTCTGGCATGAAGTCCTAATTTATTTTGAATTTTAACGTGGATTTTTTTCATCGAATCTAATTACTCGGGCAAAACGGTTTTAATATCAAAAACATTACTTTTACCACCTTCGATTGCTTTCACCATTAGATCATCAAGTGATAATCCTGAATAATTCATGACAGTTAGTAACATAGACAAATTAAGTCCTGTCACGACTCTTACTGATTGACGTTCTAAAAATTTAAATAAAATATTACAGGGGGTTGCACCATATAAATCATTTAAAATTAAAACGCCCTCTCCTTTATCCATTGTTTGAATCATTTTATCAATATAAGATATTTCCAATTCGACATCACATTGATTCCAAATATTAATACAACTCATTTCACTTGGCGTATCAACCATGATAGTTTTGGCTGCGTTTAATAAAACATTACCCACATTGCTATGAGTTACAATAAGTATACTAACCTTCATAGCAATTCTCGATGCCTGGTAGAAATAGATAATTGTTCATTGGTAAAATGCTTAACCATTTCTTCAACCATATAAACTGAACGATGTTGCCCACCAGTACAACCAATAGCAATGGTTAAATAAGTTCGGTTACTGGATTTGAAATTGGGAATCCAGTTTTCCAGAAAGCCAATCATTTGCGACAACATATCTTTCGTTTCTTGTTGCAACGCCATATATTGTTTTATTTCATCATCCATACCATTGTACTTCCTCAAGTTTTTATCCCAATAAGGGTTGGGTAAACAACGCACATCAAATACAAAATCAGCATCTTGAGGAATACCATTTTTATAACCAAATGACTGAAAGGAAAGAATTAATTGGGCTTCTTTTTC
>JABHHM010000147.1 GCA_018671575.1 Methylococcales bacterium
CTACACAACTATTTTTGCAACAAAAAAGGCGGACAAAAAAATTGCTATGCCCTTTGGGTACAAGCAAGTTGGATGTTTATTTATTGCGCATCCCCTTATAAGCGTATTGAGAAAACAAAATTTCTAACCATGGAGTTTTTCTTTATTGTATTATGTTTTTACCAATATTTGTTGGTAAACTCTTAAAAAAATCACCCAATTGTTTGGCTTCTTTTTCTTTGTTTTGAAAGCGAGATGCCGTTTGTATTGCTTGATCAATGATCATTTGAAATGATGCAGGATTGTTGCTCCACTGAGATAAAATTTCATCAAGGATGGTTCCGAAAGCGGGTAAATTACCATTTTCAACCAATATGCAATTTTGCTTTTCACCTTTTCCAATCATGTAGTCGCTACCACCTACACCACTGTAGCCAACAACCAGACAGCCACAAGCCATGGCTTCAAGCACTGAAATATTTAGCCCTTCTTCAGGATAAAGTGGAAGATAGATAGCCGATTGTTGTAAATGTTTTGCATAGTCTTTTTCAGAAAAATTTTTTAGAGCTTGCCACTCAAAATCAGTATGTTTCGGATGCTTGGTAAAGGTGGATCGCAAAATTTCACCATCCACTGTTTTTCGGGACATATAACTGATTTTTTTCAACTTTGATTTTTTATTGTCGAAATAAACTTTAGGGTCAAGAAAGCAATCAATAACAGTGCATGGTAGTTTCATGCGCCATTGAATATAATTGGAAATGATCGGAGCGGGTGTGAAAACTTTGCTAATGCCATAATTTTTCCAATTATCTTCAGCTTCGAGTTTAATGTAATGAGATCCCCAGTTTAAAGCCAATACCACTTTACAAACGGGAGTTGATTGAAACTGTTGCATGAGTGAATGCATGACTTCAGTAAAAACAATGATGTCATCCAAATTCAATTCGGGATGATCTGCCAGGCTGATGGTGGGAGCATCAATGCCATGCCAGGTTAATTTAAAACCTGACTTTTGGTGAACAATGCAGGCATTCAGTCCTTGCTTTCTTAGTTGAGCAACATACCAGTAGAGCGTCTTTGTGCCCCCTGATGGTCTGGGGAAGTCTGGGCAGAGGAAAAATATTTTCACGAGGATGATTTATTCTTCTAATAATTGAATGGTGGTTTCGGCATTATCTAAATTGATACTGAGAAGTAACTCACAATATTCATTGACTTCATCTGTCGGTGACGGGTCGTCTGAACAGCTACAGCCTGAGATGATACCTGAATAAAATGCCCCCATTTTTATAATAACGAGTTGATGTTTGTCTGGGGTAATATCGAGAATTAAAAGTTTTAGGTTGTGATCTAGCGCAACACTACTTGAGCTTAAGCCTTGTTGTAAAGGTAAATGATTTAAGCCTAGTTCAGAGACTTCTTCTGTCAGTGTTTGCTCAAAATTTTGTAAGCCCCAAGCGTTTGCAGATTTGGCTAAGTATATCATCTTATGCTTTTATTAATTTGAAATTGATTTAGGTTAATGTGTTTTTTATGGTATTGAGGTATTCTACAATACATTTTGATTAATTTATAATATTGTATTTGACTGATCGGTCAACTATAATAGAAGTTATTACCAAATAAGGTGCTTAAAAATAAAATTATGGGACGAACCAGTAACGCCAAAGAACGTATTTTAGATAGTGCGCAACAGCTTATTCATGCTCGCAGTTATAGTGATGTTGGTGTGCAGGAAATATGTGATTATGCAAATGTCAAAAAAGGTAGTTTTTATTATTATTTTCCATCAAAACAAGAGTTGACTCTGGCGGTAATAGACCATATTTGGGATCAATTTCAGGTAACTTTACAGCAAACATTGAATAGTCATTTATCTCCACTGGAGCGTATTAGACATTTGCCATTAATGGCCTATCAAATTAATTCGCTTAATATCAATGAAGAGGGGAAAATTACAGGCTGTCCTTTTGGTAATTTGGCAACTGAAATGAGTACGCAGGATGAAAAAATTAGACTTCACTTGGATAATATTTTCACAAAAATTGTATCTCAAATAGAGCAAACACTGAAAGAGGGTGTTCAATGTGAAGAAATACATCCGATTGATACACATTCCACTGCTCAGGCAATATTTGCCTATTTAGAGGGGATTATTTTATTGGCAAAAACTCATAACCAACCAGAAATGATTAAAGCATTAGGCGGTCATATCACTCAATTAATTTCGCCCATCCATTAAATTTTATTTGATTAAAAAATAACCAACCAGTCAACTATAAGAAGGAGATTATTATGTCACTTGCCACACAATTAGAAGAAACATTGAATAGCTTTGTCGGTTCATTGTCAGAACAAGCTCAACAAACCGTCGGTCAATCTATGCAACAATTAATGGAGTCCAATGTTGCTGATAATGCCATTAATGTAGGAAGCAATGCGCCTGACTTTACTTTGCCAAGCACACAAGGAGATGCCGTTAAGCTTTCGGAATTGTTGGCAAAAGGCCCTGTTGTTATTAGTTTTTTTCGGGGGGGATGGTGTCCTTTTTGCAATCTGGAATTTAAAGCTTTGATGGATAAATTACCTGAAATTGAAGCTTGTAATGCAACTCTGGTTACAATATCACCCGAAACCATGGAAAATTCAAAAGCAACGGTTGAAAAGTTCTCTCTGACTTATACAGTATTAAGTGATGTCGGTAACGTTATTGCTAAAGAATATGGGTTGTTGATGACTGTCAGTGAAGACATGCGTCCATTGTATTTAGAATGGGGTATTGATGTTCCTACAGCCAATGGTGACGATACTTATGAGTTGCCTGTTCCTGCAACTTATATTATCGGTAATGACGGGGTGGTTAAATATGCTTATATTAATAAAAACTATACCAGTCGTATGCAGCCTGAAGAAATTATTGAAAAATTAAAAGAGTGTTAGAAATAATGTAACAATTTGGCGAATTCATCTTTTACATTCTATTTTGCCGTTATTTTCGTACCAAAATGAGGGCAAAATCTAAATACGCTGAGTCGTTACGAAATCATTTAAGTGACGTCATGAAGCGTTAAAAATTAGTATTTCAAAGCGACACTGTTGTCACTTGTTAACTGAGATAGTCGTTTAACCAGCTCATCCGTTGGTCTGACTTTCCAGTCATCTCCAAATACTAATTGGGCTTTGGCTTCCTGGTGAGTGTATTCGATACAGATTCGACAGGAGCCATGGCAAAATGGAGTGAGAATATCCGATAATTGCTGTACCAGTTGTTGCTTGGCTTCTTGTTGTTTGATGTCAATGACTAAAAATTTAGCAAATTTTTCTCTGGCCTTGTTCATGTCTAATATTTCATCGGAAACTATTTTTAAGCTGTCTCTGAAATCATCGTGACTGAGTTTTCCTGAAACGACTAGAACATTGTCTATATTAATGATGTCATTGTGTTGTTCGTAGACTTCGGCAAATATACTGACTTCAATGCGACCACTTCTGTCATCTAGTGTGATGAATGCCATTTTTCCACCCCGTTGATTTTGTTTGGTTCTAATGGCAATCACTAAACCTGCAACGGTGACGGGGATGCCTCTTGAGCGAAAGTTATCTTGTTTGGGTTGAGGAGGAACAGATAACTCGGAAATTCTTGATGTGGTGAAATTCTTTAATTCTTCCAAATATTGATTGATTGGGTGACCTGTTAAATAAAGTCCAAGTGTTTCTTTTTCTCCCATTAATCGCTGGTCATCATCCCATTCATCATGTGCTGGCATGTCAATTTGGATTTGGGTGTCTTGCTGGTCTTCACCAAAGCCGAATAAATCAAATTGCCCTGCATCACTGACTTTCTTTTGTTGTTCGGCTGTTTGTATGATCGTGGCTAAATTAGCGGTCATGCTGGCTCTGTTCTCTTGCATCACATCAAACGCTCCCGCTTTAATGAGTGACATGAGTACCCGTTTGTTGACTTTCCCTAAATCAACTCGCGCACAAAAATCCAGCAAGCTTTTGTAATCGCCGTTGTTTTGGCGTTCTTTAATAATTCCTTCGATGGCGGCTAAACCAACGCCTTTGATGGCACCTAATCCATAGACAATAGATTTTTCATCACAGTTGGTAAATTTATAGTGGGAAATATTGACGTTAGGAGAATGAATGGTCATTTTCATTTTTCGACAATCTTCAATAAATGTCACCACTTTATCGGTATTATCCATATCTGATGATAATACGGCCGCCATGAATGCGGCGGAATGATGGGCTTTTAACCAGGCTGTTTGATATGAAACCAGAGCGTAAGCCGCGGAATGAGATTTGTTGAAGCCGTAACCTGCAAATTTTTCCATTAAGTCAAAAATATAATTGGCGGTATCATCATCAATTTTATTTTTAGACGTGCCTTTCAAAAAAATGACTCGTTGTTTTACCATTTCCTCAGGTTTCTTTTTACCCATGGCTCGCCGTAATAAATCGGCACCACCCAAAGAATATCCAGCAAGAATTTGGGCTATTTGCATGACTTGTTCTTGATACAAAATAACGCCATAGGTGGGCTCAAGAATAGGAGCAAGGTCAGGGTGAGGATATTCGATTTCTGCGCGGCCATGTTTTCTATCAACAAAATCATCAACCATACCTGATCCAAGTGGGCCAGGTCTATAAAGTGCAACCAGTGCGATGATGTCTTCAAAGTTATCAGGTTGTAAGTTTTTGATGAGTTTTTTCATGCCTTCAGATTCTAGCTGAAAGACAGCGGTGGTATCGTAACGCTTGAAAAGATCGAACGTGGCGGGGTCATCGAGTGGAATTAGGTTGATATTGATGGGTTCTTCATCAGGATTTTTGGCAATATTTTTTAATGCCCAGTCAATAATGGTCAGTGTTCTTAGGCCAAGAAAGTCAAATTTTACTAGACCAACAGCTTCAACATCATTTTTATCAAATTGGGTGACAAGGTTCGCTCCACCCGCTTCACAATAAAGTGGTGTGAAATCAGTGAGTACGGAAGGTGAAATAACCACTCCTCCTGCATGTTTTCCTGCATTCCTGGATACACCTTCTAGGGATAAAGCGAGATCAATCAGGCCTTTGACTTCTTCATCAGAATCATATTTTTTCTTCAGGTCTTCGCTTTCTTTTAATGCTTTGGTTAAAGTCATGCCAATATCGAAAGGGATGAGTTTTGCAACTTGATCAACTAAGCCGTAAGGATGGCCTAGTACACGTCCAACATCACGTACGACCGCTTTGGCCGCCATGGTGCCATAGGTAATAATTTGTGAAACTTGGTCTCTACCATAGGTTTCAGCAACATAGTCAATGACTCTATCACGTCCTTCCATGCAAAAGTCGATGTCGAAATCAGGCATGGAAACACGTTCTGGGTTTAAAAATCGCTCGAAAAGCAATTCATATTTTAATGGGTCGATATCTGTTATTAAAAGTGCATAGGCAACCAGTGAGCCTGCACCTGATCCCCTACCTGGTCCAACGGGTACACCATTGTCTTTGGCCCATTGAATAAAGTCCGCAACGATTAAGAAATAACCAGGAAAGCCCATGGAGAGAATAACCTTAAGTTCAATGTCTAAGCGTTCATCATACGCTTTGCGTTTCTCTTCAAAATCAGCAGCATCAATATCAAGTATGTCTGGAAAACGTTTTTCTAGTCCTTTTTTCGATTCGGCAATAAAAAAATCATCAATCGTCATACCGTCAGGAAGAGGGAAGTCGGGTAAGTAATTTTTGCCCAGTGACAATGAGAGTGAGCAACGTTTGGCAATTTCGACAGTATTGGTAATTGCTTCGGGTATGTCTGCAAATAATTCAGTCATTTCCTGAGGTGTTTTAAAATATTGCTCTTCTGAGTAGAGTCGAGGCCGTCGGGGATCATCTAATACTCTGCCGTCATGAATGCAAACTCGGGCTTCATGTGCTTCAAATTCTTTTTTGGTCAGAAAGCGTACGTCATTAGTGGCCACAACAGGGACTTGCTTTTTGGCGGCAAGTTCAATGGCTAGGTTGATATATGTTTCCTCGTGTTCTCTTTGGGTGCGTTGTAATTCAATGTAAAAACGATCATCAAATAATAATAGCCATTCATCTAAAAGTTGTTCTGCCAGGTCCTTTTTCCCTGAGAGTAATGCGTTACCAATATCGCCTTCTCTTGCGCCAGATAATGCGATAAGATCGCTTGATTCATCTTTTAACCAGTGTTTTTCAATAATGGGTACGCCATGATTTTGTCCCTCCAAGTATGCCCTGGAAACAATTCTGGTTAAGCTGCGATAGCCTGTTTCATTTTTTGCCAATAAAATAATTTTAAATGGGTTGGTTGAGGCTTCTTCGTTGGCAAGCCATAAATCTGCTCCGAATAATGGTTTAATGCCAGCTCCAATAGCGGTGTTATGGTGTTTTACTAAAGCAAATAAGTTTGATTGGTCTGTTATTGTAACGGCACTCATACCGTGTTCTGCGGTTGCTTTCATTAATGGTTTGATGCGAACAGTGCCATCGATTAATGAAAATTCAGAGTGTAAGTGTAGATGGACGAATTGTGGTGATGCTGGCACTTGAATACCTCGGAAGGGGTTGTGAGTCTTAAAAATAAGCTTTATTTTACATCTTTATTTTGGAAAAATCAGTTTCAATTATTCGATTGGGGTTATAATTTCTTGTATGTTTGTTATTGCGTGGTTATACGGGGGAAAGTATTGATTTTACTTGTGTAATAACTAATATTGATTTATTTAATGGTGATATAAAATTATACGAAGTCTAATTTAATTTTAGGTCTTGCAGAACGTATGTTAAAGCTATACTATTTACCCACTCTAGTGCGATTACTGGAGTTAAAACTAATAATAATATATATATTACAATTATAGAAATCACAGAATTTCTTTAAAATAAAATAAGAATTAATTCAAAATTATAAACATCCAATCTACTACCATTTTAAAGTGTATCATAATGAGGTGAAATTATGAGTGAAAATAGCTTATCTTTATGTCTTAAAAGATCGTATGTAATTCAATTAGGCCCATTTGAAATTTATCCCAAAGAGTTAACTAAGCGTGCTCAACATGAGCGAAAGCGTTATGTTGAAGATAAATGGGTTTTGCCAGGTAGTCACGAAGTAGACCTAAAAACAATTGAGCAAATAGCCAGACAAAAAAAATGGCCAATGAAAAAGAAAACCGTTGGTTAAAAATAAAAAAAGCCTGAATATTTAAATATTCAGGCTTTTTTTATGGCTGTTTGCTTGAGAGTGTATTGTCAGTTGTAGTTCAATAATGTTGCTGCAATGTGTCTGATGCTGTCTTCTCCAGTAAAATAATACGTAACAAGTATTTGGTGTTCATTAAGTAGTGTTGCCCATGGGTAACCGACATCTCCGTGCGTGCCATCATCTCTGATGATAATTTCTTCAGAATTTTTGATGTTGTTGCATTCGGGGTCAAGTATTCTTGCGCGTATTCCAAATGGCTTTTCTCTGTAACCATAGGTTAATAGGACTCTGTTGTCTGGAAGTTTTAGAGGATGAAACGGACACCCCGTTATTTTATGATTAATCCAGGGGCTCCATGTTTTGCCGTCATCAACTGAATCTGTAGTGACTAGCATGCTATTATATTCTCTGTCATTGGCGCGAATAAAGGCGACTATTTTGCCACTGGGGCATTGGTGGAAAGATGGTTCAGTGAATGCTAATTCGTTGGGTTTGTCACATGCTATTGGATCTTCGCATTCCCATGTTTTACCCGAATCTAATGAACGATAAAAAAAACAACAGGTCATAGAGGCTTTGGGGTGGTCAGCATAGGCAGGAAGTAGCAGTGAATTTTCTGTTTCAATCGCTTGTCCTCTAATTGCTCCTGTCGGTCTGTTGTATGCGGTTTTGTCGCCTGGGTAGACGGGTAAGTAACGATGTGGGCTCCAGGTTTTTCCATTGTCTTCTGATAATCGTATATTGCCTCCCCAAAATAAAAATGCTTGTTCTTTGTTTTTGGTGCGTACAGCATTGTGTTCTAGTGAGTCAGCAAATATTGATGGCATTGGATACCATGCAAATGACCCAAGCATGATTGATTTGTTTTTTAAGATAATTAAGGACGCATCTTGGTCATGAACTTCTGGGTCAATAGGCAAGGTTGTCACTGCTGTCACTGGCTTAAAGTGTTTGTCGAATATTATTTGGTTAAGCTGGGCTCGGCCATCACCATGATCGGCATAATGTAATAGCTTTTTGGAATCTTCTGGCAAATCTTCTCTTAATAAGTGTCTGAAATCACGCCCACGCCTAAAAGCCAATAGTATATTTCCGTTGTCTAATTTTACGGTGGCAGGGAATGTTGAGTAAAAACGTTTGTCTTTATAAAGGATGATGTCTTTAATTTTTTTAAGCATTTTATTGGTATCTCAGAGATTTAGGTTATCTTATTAAGTAGGTGACCATAATTATCTTAACAAAATTTTCGCTCAAGATTTTTTGACCTTTGGTGTTACTACTCTGATTGCATAGAGGTCTATTCGGTCAGAGTAGTAGTGCCAAAGGGCGGAAA
>JABHHM010000495.1 GCA_018671575.1 Methylococcales bacterium
ATTTTCGCTCAAGATTTTTTGACCTTTGGTGTTACTGCTCTGATTACATAGAGGTCTATTCGGTCAGAGTAGTAGTGCCAAAGGGCGGAAAATATTGAGTGAAAATGTTAATATAATTATGGTCACCTACTTATAGTCCGACTTGAAAGCTGTTTTTGCACCTCGAAGACAAACAAAAATTCAGAGAAAGGCAGTTTATTTTTGCACCCCTTATTCTAACGTTCACTCTTAATTAATTTTCTACGATAGATGTAACAAAATATTTAAGATCAGATGAGATTTTTAACGCATCATGAGGGCTACCAAAAACTGCAAATTTTTGACCTTGTGGATTCGTTACGACCACAGAACTACCATGATCAACTTGATAATTTTTTTCTTTATCAGGATTTCCGACAATCTTCCCGAAAGGAACACTCATTTGCATAGAAAATTGTTGAAGTTCACTGATAGAACCAGTCACACCAATAAATTCTTTATTAAAGTAATGCACATATTTATTTAGCACCTGCGGTGTATCTCTCGATGGATCAACTGAAACAAAAACATACTGTATTTTTTGATAAATATCTGACGTTTCCTTAAAGGTTTGGGCAATAGTATTCAATGTGTGCAAGACTGTTGGACAAACATCTGGGCAATTAGTGTAACCAAAGAAAAATAATGTCCATTTATTTTTTATATTTTCATTGGTGAAGGACTGATTTTGATCATTTGTCAAAGAGAACGGAGCTAACGTCACTGATTGCGGCCAAATAGTCGCCGCTTGTAGTTGAAATGGTTGGTTATATTTAACCCATAGACTCAAAGCAATACTAAAAACCAGTGCAATGATTGTAATAACTAATACAAATTTTCCCAAAGATGTCTGGTTTTTTGTAGTCAACAACGTTCCTTTTTGTGTATTACTCAGTTTATAAAAATTTATTTAGGATAAGGCAATACACAATAAATAAACTGCCCATATTGCACAGAATTTTTGCTCGTATTCCTTGTTACAAAAACAGGATAACTGACATCTACTCAACTGCTTAAGTAACGAAGCCTGTGGGCAAAATGTCGAAAAATATAAAGGTTAATTTTGAATCGTCCCTAAGCACGTCACTTATCAATATAGTTATACATTATGATATGATCAGCCAGTATTCCTTTTTTAATAATTTTTAATCCCTTTTCCATAAACTGAATTCTACAAGGTGCAGACGCATCACAATCAAACATCGTAAAATCATCAATACTTTTAACCTTACCGATATTAACTATTGCATCCTGTTCCAGCACACCAAACTTGCCTCTGATAAAAGAATCACCTACGGTCATTTGACCCACTTTATGAAATACTTCATTAATAACTTCAGGTTTTAAGGTTGTTGAATATGGGTATGGAATAAAAAGACGTATAACTCGATAAGGCTTAAAAAATTTCATATAATGACTTTTTCCAGATAATCTAGCCATTTTACCATCATTTTCTTCCCTAGAAAAAAAACCAGAATAAACAATAGGACTGACTACTTCACTTTTCTTAACTTGCTTCACTTCTGCATTAGAGTAAACTGGTGCTAAATAAGCCAGCATAATACAAAATAGAAAAAAACATCTATATTTTAATCTTGCCTCTGTAAGTCTGATCATCATTTCTAAATTATTCCTCATAGTCTTTTATTTATTGC
Organism: Methylococcales bacterium; assembly: GCA_018671575.1. GTDB lineage: Bacteria > Pseudomonadota > Gammaproteobacteria > JABHGC01 > JABHGC01 > JABHHM01. The sequence goes on from JABHHM010000495.1 coordinate 1,674, forward strand.
ACATAACCTAATAACTTCACATTAGAGCAACTAGGAGGCTGTCCGAAAACGCATCTTTCCTCCAGAACTGCGTTAAAATTTGGCTCAAAATGCTCATTTACACCAGTAAACTGCGCTTTTTCGCTAAATTTGGCCTTGTTCTGGAGAAAATCTGCATTCTCGGACAACCTCCTAGGAGGCTGTCCGAAAACTCATCTTTCCGCCAACTCTGCGTTAAAAATGGTCTCAAAATGCTCATTTACACACGTAAACTGCGCTTTTTCGACAATTTTATGCCTTGATTTGACGAAAATCTGAGTTCTCGGACAACCTCCTAGCACTACAGCTTTTCTCAACCAGATCAGTCAAATCTACACAAAGCTGAAACTGAGTTGTAAAAGTTATTCAATTACCATCCCTTAATGTTATGATAACGCAATTTAGAGCATCATAAAGGTTATTTATTATGGAAATGGTTTACTTTACACTTGCCGCAATTGCACTATATGTTATTTCAGATAAAATTTTGGTCATGATAGAAACAAAACGAGGTGAACTCCTGCCCAATCGTTCTATAATATTTTTCATCATTATCATGATCCTTTCAGTTATTACGTTCACATTTATCCAAGCTGTTTTTGACACCCCTTCTACTGCTGGCACAAGTAAGATAACAACTCAAACTGAACAGACTAAAAAGCCCAACCTTTAACCCAAAGGATGAGTGTAAAATTGAATTCTATCAATCTTCAATCACAATGTAAGTAGGTGACCATAATTATCTTAACAAAATTTTCGCTCAAGATTTTTTGACCTTTGGTGTTACTGCTCTGATTGCATAGAGGTCTATTCGGTCAGAGTAGTAGTGCCAAAGGGCGGA
>JABHHM010000146.1 GCA_018671575.1 Methylococcales bacterium
ACGTTTGAAGATTCCCTGCATTCCAGGCACAGGTTTCAACCGCCCCCCCATCAAAATTGCAACCCATTTTAGCAGACGTTAAATCATTGATATCAACCAAAGTGTTAGCTCTAACACCAAACTGATTTTGATCAGTACGTCTTTCTGTTTGTACAATCAGGTTTTGACTTCCTGCAAATTGACGCATAATCAATTGATCACCAGATCCAACTGAAAAATCATATTTATAATAATCTGTTCCTGCCACTAACGTTTCAGGAGTTTTATTAATAAAATTAGGCAATTGTGTTTCAAAGAGACTTGCGCTAGCACTATTCGCACTATTCGCACCATTTGGACAATTCTCAAAGCAAGCGAGAAGCAATGATGAAGCTCCCGCATCGCCAGGTTTAACCACCGTCTCGGTATAGATAACAACAGGCAGACTATCACCAACATTGGTAAGCTGACTTGAACAATCAAAATTAAATCTGCCCGTTCCCGTATCAAAAGTTTCACTGCAACCACGGTTATTATTGTGCAATAAAACACGGACATTACCGCCTAATTCCTGAGAAAAAAGATGTAATTCATCATGCTCTATTGCACTCAAGTCTAAAGCTGAAGGAGTAATATCTGTCCATAAACGATTTCCTAGGCTCTCTTGAAGTTGAGCAATTTTTTGAAAAGTAGCTCCATTCCATTTTATTCTAAACTCAAGATCAGGCCCAGACAGTTGACGCTCTCTGTACTGCAAAGGAACATTAGTCATGGTACCCAATGTTGACGTTTCTTTAGTCGATTTAATCAATTTACCTGGGTTAATGACCACGGTAAAATTTTCGTTACTAACCGCACCACCTGAAAAAGATTGTTTCACTACAGCATCACCATTACTGATATTCACACCATGAGGCATGTGTAGTCCCCAGAAACCAATCCAGCCATGATGCTCTTTAGAACCATCATTAAATTTGATGGGAAAACCTGAACTACGTGTTGATCGGTCACCATTGGCATCATATAAGCCATAACGCCAAATATTTCGGTTAAAATTGGTTCGACTTAAACAAATGGCACTACCAGCAGTTCCATTTTTAGTTTCTTGTCTTGAAAAATTATTACTATCATAAGCGAAGTTGAAACTTTTACTCTCACTGATATCTCCGCCAGGGCCACCCGTTTGTGAGAAAGCATGTTGCGTACTACCAGAACCTGATGAGCCATCGCTTGAACGAATATAAGTTGTTGCTTCACTGTGTGACTCAGTAACACCACCACCTGAACCACCACCTTCTTCTGAAAATTGAAGATTGACTCTATTTTCACTATCAAGCACTGTTCTCAAGTAACCTTTTGCCCCAATAGTTGTAGTATCAACAACACCCGCAGAACTAACGGGATGCATTACGAAATCAAGTTTGAACAAACCAAAGGGATTGCTATCACTTTTACCTGCAGTAATGGTCATTTTAGCACGAATTTGCGTAACACTCGCCTGCCCATTATCTTCTTCTGTGTCATCAACCCAAAATTCAACCACATGAGGAGAAGAACCATCTGCACGATAAGATTTGACTGTCCATAAAACCAATGAAGGACTATTTGAACCAGATGTCTGGTTTTGTGAGCTATTACCTGCATCAGAAGCAGAGTCTTTACTGCCACATTTTTCTTCATCAATCAGCGCTGAAAAAATAGTTGCCGTGGCTGATGTTTTATTTTTACTCATCACTGCATCATTTGCATAGGCGGTTTGTGCAACCATACACATGATCTCATTAACAATATTCAAACTTTCTGCTGACCTCTCATTTACATAAATAAACTGAGGATCACTAAAAAAAGCACTGGATTTATTGGTAATGTCATCTGGCGTAAATGCATATGACGGCGAACTCACTAAAATCATAGATGCAAGCATCCATGACCACTTATTACTGTGTTTAAAAATTTTCACGATCGGTATCTCCTAATATAAAGCTGAATTAAGTGGTTTATCCACTTCAATGACAACTTATACCCTTGCGGTATAAAGCTGAATTAAGTGGTTTATCCACTTCAATGACAACTTATACCCTTGCGGTATAAAGCTGAATTAAGTGGCTTGTCCACTTCAATGACAACTTATGTCCTTATATAAAAATTATTGCGCATCAACCACACTGACTTGGTCACTCACAGACAGAGCATCTGCAGAACCAGAGCTGGTTGTTGAAGTCGAGTCAGATCCGCCACCCGAACCACCACATGCACTGATGGCAAAAATTGCCAACATAACACCGATAAACCTGAATTTTTTAAGAAACTGTTGCATAATAATTCTCCGTAAAGATTGTGTATTTATATTTAAATTAAGAAGTTGAACTTTAATAATGGATGTTTTTAGGCAAAAATTCTTTGATATCTATCACATTATTCAAAAAACTAAAAAAATAATTGACATTTGGTTTTTTACAAAAAAACAACGCCTGTATAATAAATATACAACATATTTTTATTTTTAAAAGGCTCTAATTTTATTAATGACAAAAAACCTTATAAAAAATACGACAATAGCTCCTATACTCACCTGTGACCAACTGTTTTCGTCAGGAATAACGCCAGTTTCTATCAAAATATTCCCTCATGATCGAATCGGTATTTCGGGTCATTCTGGCTCAGGAAAAAGCAGACTTTTAAGATTAATATGTGACTTAGACCCTCACCAGGGAGAAATGCTTTTAAATGGAAAAAACTACCGTAACATTGAAGCCAATCTTTGGAGACAACAAATTGCCCTGTTGCCAGCAACCAGCCAATGGTGGCATGAAGAAATATTGAATCATTTCTCGACACCACCCGATAAACAGCTCCTCGACCAATTAAATTTAACAAATGACATCTTATCAAACCCAATTCATCGCCTATCGAGTGGAGAAAAACAACGACTAGCCATACTGCGCTTAATTTCTCAACAACCATCCCTGCTATTACTTGATGAACCCACAGCCAATCTCGATAAAGACAATGTAACAGCCGTTGAAAACTTATTGGTTCATTATTGTAAAACCAATCATGCCGCATTGATTATTGTGAGTCATGACCAAACACAATTACAACGCTTATGCCAGCAAATTTACCAAATGAATCAAGGCACATTAACTGTAACAGAAAAGTAATTAAATCAATGATACAACTAACCCCCACTGATCTCAGCATTGCAACACTATTAATCGTTGCTTTAGCAATAACGACTTCATTACTCCAATTAAATATCGCTAAAAGTATTTTAATTTCTGCCAGCCGAACCATTATTCAACTAACACTGGTTGGTTATGTTTTGAAGTTTATTTTTACCGAGGCCAGTTTATTATTAATTGGTTGCATGTCACTGGTTATGCTCGCCATCGCAGGCTACGAATCATCCAGTAGACAACATAGAAAATTTCATGGTTATTGGGGATTCACCCTAGGATCATTATCCATGTTTGTATCCTCATTCTCATTAACATTTTTTACCTTAATCACCATCATCAATACTGACCCATGGTACGCCCCGCAATATTCAATTCCGTTATTAGGTATGATGCTTGGCAACACCTTGAACGGAATTTCACTGTCACTTGACAGACTCACACAAAATACCTGGCAACAAAAGGATGTCATTGAAAATAGACTGATGATGGGGCACACCTGGCAAGATGCCATTAAAAATATTCAAGTTGATTCCATGAAATCTGGCATGACCCCAATTATTAACTCAATGAGTGTGGCTGGCATTGTCAGCCTACCAGGTATGATGACAGGACAAATATTGGCTGGAGCCAACCCTTTGGACGCAGTTAAGTATCAGATTTTAATTATGTTATTGATCACAGCTGGCACTGGATTTGGCACCATTACCGCTGTTTGGTTTGGCTCAAAACGATTATTTGACGAACGGCAACGATTAAGATTGGATAGGTTGCGTTAAACAACAATACAAATTTTCATCAATTTCAGTCACAGGATAAGTTTTGATGTCATCACAATTTTCATACGGCCGATTGATTTTTTTACCCGTGACTAAATCAAAAGAAATACCATGACCAGAACAGACAATTGCATTATCAGTTAACCGACCATCCGCCAAAGAAATCCCAAAATGTCCGCATTTGTTTTCTATTAAATAGAATTCATGATAATTGATCAGTAGCAAGTCAATTTTATTCAAAACAACTTGATGGATCCCTTGAGTTGAATACTGTATTTTGGGACCAATCAACTGCAGTTTACGCTCCAGCATCAATTTTTCTAATTTCAAATGAATGTAACTTCATCTGCATATCCAAACAAAAAGCCTCTCCCTCATTCAGTGGCACCCAAATATCTTCTTTCGAGATGGGTTCACTGGCAACTAAAATATGATTAATTGCACCATCACTTGGATTTTCACATTCTGCACTTAAATAAGGACACGTTTCACGTTCTTCACATGAACGTTTATAAGTAGAATAGACCAACTCTTGCCCTCCCTGACAGCCCAGTATCAAACTACCATTGGTGAGTAAAAAAGTTAGCCAAGAGGGCTTATCCTCAGTATCTGAAACTTCACGAATTTCTTGTACGGTATCTTGTAGTGCGGCAATGGCATCTGCATAAGGTAATGCCCAATGAGCAATTTCACTTCTTTGTTGCAGATGTGTTAAAAATAAATAAAAACAAACTTCACTGTCTGTTTTTCCTAAAATAAATCGTCGATATTTAGGTGCAACTCGACTAATGAGTTGGTCTGAAACACATTCCCAGTTTTTTATTTCACCATTGTGTGCAAAAGTCCACGGCCCATATTGAAAGGGATGACAATTCAACATATTAATATCACCCACCGAGGCTTTACGAATATGCGCCAAAACAACTTTGGATGATACAATACCTGAAACACGTTCAAATAAATTATCTTCTAACGCAATTTTTGAGTTTTTGATCAAATGCGGGATATTTTCAATATAATAGGCGACCCCCCAACCATCAGGATGATCTTCACTTTGAACAGCCAAAGCATTATCGGCTCTTAATAAAGAACGATGAACTTGGCTGGAAATACTTGATTTAAATCCGAATAAACGACACATTTCTTGTTATTTTTAATATTATTGAGGAGAATATGATGCTCTCAGAGCTTTGGCTAATAAAAAACTTTTTTTAGGTACTTTAAAATATAGCGGTAAAAATTATTTTAGGCTAGATTTTATTTAATTTCCTTGGACGCTTCATTATCAATGAGCTGAATAGGATCAGACACATCATTAATGGATGAAATGAACCACCACCTCCCCCACCTGATTCTTCATTATTCGTGTTTTCAGATGAACTTGGTGCAGGCTCTGATTGAGTCTCCTTAACAACAATCACTTCACCTTGACCAGTCAGACTAGGATATACCTCATGTATTCCATTGATATCATCTTGTGTTGGCGTAGTGACATCTCCGCTATAACGTGCCTCCATAATAGAAGAGACTGATTCTTCATGATCAATACCCATAGCATGCCCTAACTCATGCACTGCCACACGCCTAAAATCAATGATTGCATTACCATTTTCATCAAATTTTAGCGCGCCATCATAAACACTCCAGACATTGTCTTCATTAAAAGTAACATGAGCATAAGAATTAATTTTGCCGAAAGATACAATTTCAGTAACAGCCAAAGCCTCACCAAAGTTTTCGCCACAAACCGTGGTAGCAAATGCCACGGCATGCCTGCCATCTTGTGTTGACAAAACACATGGATCAGTCACAGCAGAAGTATGCGCTGTAAAATTAAAACCTGTTGATTTATTCCAGATATTCATAGCATCCGAAAATGCGATATTAAATTCTGTTGACAGTGCGCCCAATCCATACTCAGCAGACGTTGTTTCAAATTTATTTCCTTGCACTGTAAATGCGCAGACATTGACCGAAACACCAAACAATAACAGGAAAAGAAAAGCTCTCACTGCACATTCTCCGAAATTGTTTTAATGCTTGTTTTAAATTCTTGTAAAGTTAAGGCTTGCTCTGTCGTACTATTGGTGATAATTCCATCAGCAATTCCTTTGCTGATCATCTGACTGGACACCAATTTTTTAACGACCTTAGAAACAGTTGTACCTCGACTGGTCTGAACTTGTACTCCACTTTCTTTATTTTTAACCAGAAAATGTCCTTGACTCCATCCCACTAAAGGATGTATTCGATGCCCTGGAGCAACAAAATAAATACCGTGCTCTCCCAGTGCAGGAACATTTAGACCACTGATAAAAAGACCTCTATTTTCAAGTTTTCCGCCCAGAAATCCTAGCCGAATAGTCGATTGAGAATACTCACCTTTAATCACATCAGTGACGTTAAAAGTCACATAAGTCATAATTTGCTGACCAAATGGATTACTACTAACTTCTTGGTCAATCACCGTGCCTTCAAAAACCAAAGCAGACTTATTCACCACCTGATTAAATGATAAAGATAATATCGAAGTCGCAAAAACAGACGGACTCTGCAAGCAAAGTAGTGAAAAATAGAACAGAAAAGAAATGAGTCTCAGGAATTTATTTTTTATAGTCATAATAAAAAACTATAGACCATAATAATTTTCCAAACGTGATGACCATCACAAAAGGACTATTTATCCCGATGAAGGAAGCTTTGAATTTTCGCCCATGACTCCAGGACAATGAAATAAGACATGTAAAAGAATGCCCGACATCAATGATTGAAACCAGGCAAATACAGCATGATCAACCACACTTTCCAACCAATAGGTTGCGGTAAAATACCCCATAATGGTCAATAATGACATTAACATCAGCACCACCATTATCTGTGGGGTTCGCAATATTTGGCTTAACAAAACCCAGACAACCAAACCATCCAGTAAACGGTGCAAAACAATGGCTAGTGATAAATAATCAACTGACTGATCGCTATGATTGCCAACAATTAAAGCATTTCCATCTAATAAAGCATGAATACCTAAGCCAAAAATGGCTAAGATTAAGACCATCGTATGAACTTTTCCAGTTGAAATAAACAAAGCTTTTTCAAAAATAATGGGAATGAATAAACCCATAATCAAAAAAAGCCAACTGGATAAACCACCGACCGAAATACTTTCTGGCAATATATGAAAAATCACCATCATGCAGATAATAACGACAACCAGGCGATTCAGCCATCTATAAGCCAAATGACTGGTTGAGAACCTTGAGGCAAAAAAAGCTCCAAAAAATAATGAAATGATACTGGCGATTAACACAAAATATGTCACTGAATTTGATTAGACAATCAATGATCTTAACATTTTACATTTTTTTCTGCTATTTTTTTGTTTTAGGATTCAATCAACCATTTCTTAACCACTTTCAATAATTCCTCCAGTCGAACAGGTTTTGATAAGTAGTCATTCATTCCTGCATCTAAGCATTTTTGTCGTGAATCTTCAATAGCTCCTGTCAATGCAACGATTGGAATGGGTTTTTCTACATCGCTTATGGTTTCTATTTGACGAATTTTTTGAGAGGCCTCATAACCATCCATATCAGGCATACTCAAATCCATCAATATCAGGTCAAAATTTTCTTCATCAATTTTCAGCAATGCTTCCAGACCATTTGCTGCATAACTGAGTTTATAATTCTGTTTTTCAAGCAGTGATTTGATCATTGCCTGATTGATTAAATCATCTTCAACAATCAGTATTTGGCATTGAGATGGATCAAAATCTACCGTTGTATCACCGCCATCAGGCTCTGCAAAAAAATCATAGTGGCGTTTCCTAGTCATTTCCAATTCAATGTCAAAACAAGCAACCACACCTCCTTCCGATAAGTTTTCAATAATTAATTGACTGCCCATCATTTTTAGCAGTCGTCCAACCATATTATAATTTGATTCTCGCTGACCATTATTAAAGCACTGAATCTCTTCATCCGATAAAGACTGAGACGTACTTTTTATCATCACTTGTAATGAACAATAACTTTTATTTGTTTTCAGATTATTTACATTAACATCAATACTACCGCTGCTTGTATTAGCAAGCGCATTGCTAATCAATAGAACAATAACCTCTTGCAAACGAATCGCATCTCCCATAAATCGTTCAGCAATTGTTTTATCGACCGTGACTCGATTAAATAAATTTTTATGGTGTATTTTAGGCTCTAATTGCTCAACGGCTGATTGAACCACTTGCCTTAATTTAAATTCTGTCTTACTAAAAACAGGGGCGATATCACTCTCACCAGAAAAATACAAAAAATCATCCAATACCACTTTTAAATAATGGCCTGATTGATTGATTGAATTAATAGACTGTCTTTGTTGTTTTTTCAAAGAAGCTGATTTTAAAACATCGGAAAATCCAACAATTGAATTAATGGGTTCTCTAAACTGGTCTGCTATTAATTTTAAATATTGTTTGTCATGACTATTCATTGGATTCCTCTAAAGTTGTTCAGCAATTTCTTTGACATCAGATTTAAAAGCATCCAACGTGTAGTCGTCAAGCATCAATTCTGCAACAATTGTTTCTGCATGTTCTTCCCACTCAAAGTCTTCAGGACGATCATAAATTTCATGATTAACCACATTCTGCACAAATTGAGCCATGGCAATTAAAGATTTTACTTTTGATTTTCCAATGGTAGAAAAATCATGAGTGTGATGATTGGCAATCGCTTGCAAAATTTCTTCCGATAATTTGAGTTGTTCAGCAATAACATAACCCACTAAAGCATGAGATGTTTTAAAACAAGCCACTTCAAAATCAGTGATCAAAATATGGTTTTTTTGTGCTTCGTTGTATAAATTACTCACCTGAAAATTATCTTCTGTTTCAAGATATCGATTATTTTTTATGGCTAAAACCAATTTACCAATATGGTAAAATAAACCCAAAAAATAAGCATCCATTGCACTAATATCTTCAAAACTTGAGGAAAATCGCCACATCACCTTGGCTTGTATATAAGCTTCCTCTTTAAAAGCGGTTAAAGCCGCTTGATTGTCAAATACTTCCGCAATTGCACACAAATAAAAGTCAAAAATAATTTTGGGAATTAATGTCATTTCACTATCAATAATCATCCGACCAATTTCATCAATCAACTGATGCTGAGCAATACCTTCAAGTTCAGGGACTTCTAACATCAATATGTCCAATATTTTGGGGTCATTTCTAATCCAATTTGCAATGTCTTCAACTTCAAAGTCATCAAATTTTAATTCTTCAATAATTCTTGACACTGACAAGGGTAACGCAGGTAATTTAAATCCCGACAAAAACTGCAACGTTGCATCAATATTTTCCTGCAAAGGAAATTCAACAATGTCATTACTTTCCCTCAGAACGGACACTGACTCAAGCACTGCATCATCAGTAGATTCTGTTTTCACACTATTTTTTAATAAGAAATCCCAAAGATCAGAAGCTTGCAAACCAACATCATCCAGCATTAAATTAACGCCTGAAACAATACTGGCATTTTCAATACATTGACGTTGTTCAAGCATTTCACCATTGGCATTCTTGATAATAGCAACCGTCGGCAAACCTTGATCTTCTGTATCGACGACAATACCAATTTCTCCCGTCTCTAATTTAATGCCTGAACCTGTAGGATAATTACCAATACCCGATAAAAAGCTATCAATTAATGACTGACTAAATTGACCAACAAAATTGGTACATATTTTTTCTGCCACAAAATCTGTGGTGAAAGCAGCTCTAAATAAACGAGGAGCCGTCATTGCCGCATACATATCGGCCACATTTAAAATCACAGCACATTGATGACCATATGAATCATCCAACTTACCAGGGTATCCCGTTCCAATTAAATTTTCATGATGCTGTAAAACTAAGGTCAGCCATTGTATATCCTCCAATCCCATATTTCTTAACATGGCATAACTCTGGGCAGGATGTGCCTCAATAACAGCCCTTTCCTCTGCAGTCAATTTCTGGTTTCTTGAATAAAGTTGATCCAGCAAATCCATCATACTTAAATTCATTGTTAAGGAAGCTGAAATCATTGAATTAATTTCAAGATTACCCATACCAAAATGCTTCCCCGTTACCGCACAAATAATCGCTGTATCGACACCGTGATAAAGGCTATAGGGATATTTTTTATCGTTAATCAAAACTGACGCCAAAGCCACATTTTTCTCTATGGTACAAAGTTCACTGATAAACTCTGCCACACTGTTGAACGTTGAAATGGCATTGTCATAATGGTTCTGTTTTATTTCACCATAAACAACTTGCAATACTTGTTTTATTTCGTCAATTTTATCGAGTACAGGATACATAGAAAATTCCTAAAAATTGTTCATTCCATTGATATTTTATAAAGTATAGTTTAGTAATTTATACAACTATTTATATGGTTTCATTCATTATTTCTCATCAATATACTCAACAAATCGCTTTTGCTGCCCTTTTACTTCTTCAGCTGGAAATCTTTTTTCATTTATAGCCATTTTTGTTAACACAGACTCGATTAAATCAATATCTAATTGTCGTGTCATTCTTAATAAAAATATAAATATGTCAGCTATTTCCATCGATACTTCATTTTTTCTTTTGCCTGATAAATTAAAACTTTGTTCTTCAGTCAACCATTGAAAATGTTCTGTTAATTCTGCAGCTTCACCTATTAATGCCATCGATAAATTTTTAGGTGAATGGTATTGCTTCCAGTCTCGTTGTTCGGCAAACTTTTCTAAACGGTCTTCTAATTCTTTAATACTCATGTTTTGTTTTTGCATATTATTAACTACTCTTTAGATAATCCCAACAAACACCGCCAATACATCAATATATTTTATACCGACATAAATTAAACGGCAAACCTTATGAAAACTTTAATTCGTGAATTAAAAAAACAGCATAAAGCCATTTTAATGTGTTTTGAAAAGATTAACGCCATTTTAAAAAATAAAGAAGAACTGACCGATGAAAAAATTGAAACCATAGTCATCACTCTGAATCAATTAAATTCCCTAATCATTGAACACATCAGTACCGAAAATTATGAATTATACCCCGTCTTTCTTAAATCAAACGATACAGCTGAAATAATTACGTCAAGCATTAAAAGAATTCTGCCTTTCGGTAAAATAATTTTTATATATATTCAAAAATGGAATGATTTTGGAAGAATTTTTAAAAACCTGAAAGAATTCGAAAAAGAAACAATTTATGCTTATAAGAAAATATTTATCCGAATATCCAGTGAAGAAAGTTTGATTTTTCCAACCGCAAAAAAAGATTTTGGTCAACATAATATCGAACCAATGCTCAAACCTGACAAAGCCAAACTCAACAAAATAAAACAAACCTCCAAAGGAGTTTCTTTTCCAACCATTCCAGACATTGTGACTCAACTGGATAAAGAGACTCAAAAAACAAATGTTGACATGAATAAAATTGGGAAATTGGTGAGTAAGGATCCAATCATAGCTGGAGCCATCGTCAAAACAATTAATTCACCGCTGTTTGCAAGCAAAGTAAAAATTACGTCTATTTCTCATGCCACCATGATGATGGGTCTTAACAACTTTAGAAATATGATTATTTCTGCTTTGGTAAAAAATATTTTTGAAGATGAAAATGAAAATATTAATAACATATGGGTTGAAAGTTTAATTGTTGCAAAATATTGTGCAGAAATATCAAAATTAACTGAGGGCGTGGAGACTGACGAAGCCTATATGTTGGGTTTATTTCATGATGCTGGCTCATTATTACTGGCAAGAAAATTTGTAGACGAATACACAGGCGTACTTTTTACTCTTAACGAAAAACCATTGAGCGTTCCTCTAAAAGAGAAAAAATTTTTCGAT
>JABHHM010000145.1 GCA_018671575.1 Methylococcales bacterium
ACCTCAGTTCAATATTCAATAAAGTCGACGTAATATGCCCTCTAAATATTTTGACTCCTTTTCAATTATTTTATATTAACAAACTAACACGACGATCACTGATTCGTCTCTGCTAAGGAACGACAGATTCAAGAAGCCATTATTGGTGTAATCTTTGTACTGGCAGCAACGGCCAGTATATTGCTATTGGCAAATAACCCTCACGGCAGTGAATCACTTAAAGATTTATTGGTGGGGCAAATTCTGTGGATAACTTGGAATGATATTCTGACAATAGCTTTAGTTTCGGTCTTTATTTTGTTGATTATATTCAGCTTTCGGCAACGATTGAATAGCCTTGGCTTTTATTTACTATTTGCATTGGCTGTGACTAGTTCCGTGCAATTAGTTGGGGTCTATTTGGTGTTTGCCAGTCTGATTATGCCTGCTTTAGGAAGTTGTGGATACCGCAATGCATTATTGGTTGGGTATGTGATCGGTACGACAGGTTATGGACTTGGTTTGTTATTGTCTTCATTTTTAGACTTGCCAAGTGGTGCTGTTATCGTGTGGAGTATTGCCATAATTGCTTTGCTTTTTAAATTTGCAGTGAAAAGTAAACCCATGGAATAATACCGTTAAATAAAAAAATACAATACCCTCAATAAGACCTAAAATTTCCGCGCAACATGGGTAGTTTATTTATTGCGCGTTACCTAACTTGATAGTGTTAAAGAGCAAACACAAAGACTAACCCATATATTCGAAAAAACTAGGAGGCTGTCCGAAAACGCATCTTTCCGCCAGAACTACGTTAAAATTCGGCTCAAAATGCTCATTTACACCAGTAAACTGTGCTTTTTCGCCAAATTTTGCCTTGTTCTGACGAAAACCTACATTTTCGGACAGCCTCCTAGAAATTGAATAATTTTAAGCACATTGAAAATTAATGAGGGACGATTCAAAAATAACCTTTACAATTTGCGAAGGAATTTTATTCGCAGGAAAAGTACGAAAACAGCGCATAGCCGAACTATGCAACTGTTTGAGTAACGAAGACTGTGGGTAAAATATCGAGTAAATGTAAAGGTTGATTTTGATTCTTTCCTAATGGTGTATGACATATTTCCTCGCTGGAGAGCGAGGAGAGAAGCAAGGGTTTTCTAAAATTCTACCCAGTCATCATCGTCATCATCAATGACCACATTTTTTGATGAGACTGACTTTGGTTTGGTTTTTGGTTCGTGTCGAGGTGATTTAGCTGGTTTTGGGGTGAATTTAGGTTTAGATGGCTTGATTGGTGTTATTTTCTTTTTTACCACAGAACTTTTGGGTGAAAATTGCGGAGATGGTTTACTTTTTTCGGTTGGTTTGGGTCTTATTGCTTGTTTTTTGTTTTGTGCTGAATGATCTGTTTTTACTTTTTTAGTTTTTATTTCACTGTTGATTGAAAAGAAACTTAATAGTTCCATCATTTCATTCGAGCTGTTCATTGCGGATTCACTGGCCGATGAAGTTTGCTCTGCTAATGCTGCATTTTGCTGAGTGATATTATCAATTTGAGAAATTGCTTTATTAATTTCATCAATACTGACTGACTGTTCCTGACTGGCAGCATTGATTTCAGCAATAATAGTTCCCACCTGTTCAACTGAAACAACAATGTTTTCCAAAGTATTGCCTGATTCAATGACCAATGAACTACCAATATTAACTTTTTCTACGCTGTCACTAATCAGCTCTTTAATTTCTTTTGAGGCTTCTGCGCTACGCATGGCCAAGTTTCTGACTTCAGAGGCGACGACGGCAAAACCTCTGCCTTGTTCTCCCGCACGAGCGGCTTCAACCGACGCATTTAATGCCAATAAATTGGTTTGAAATGCAATTTCATTAATGACCGATATAATATCTACAATTTTACCACTGCTGTCTTTGATCTCATTCATCGCATTAATGGCTTGTGTAACCACTTTTTGTCCATCCGTGGCGACTTCTGAGGTGCCTGTTGCCATTTGATTGGCTTGTTGAGCGTTGGTTGCAGTGTCATGCACCGTTGACGTTAATTCTTCCATGGATGACGCTGTTTCTTCCAGGCTGGCACCTTGTTCTTCAACTCTGGATGATAAATTCTCATTGCCTGCAGAAATTTCCTGATTGGCAGTGTTGATAGAGTTTCCCGCAATATTGACTTGGCTGATGACTTCTTCAAGCTTATCAATGGTGGTATTTAGGCTGAGTTTTATGTCGGCAAATTGGCCTTCATATTGTTTGGTCATTTTTTGTTTTAAGTTGCCTGTTGAAACATAATTCAAGGTACTGGAGATATCATCAAAGCAGTTTCCAAGCACTTCCAGTAATTGATTGATGCCAACGGATAATTGTTTGACAAAACCTTCCTTGTCTTGTAATTCAATTCTTGATGACAGATTGCCATTTTGAGCATCGTTGACAATTTGATCAATTTCTTTTTCAACTTTGACTTCTGCAGTACGATCAATCCATTCAACAACTGTTCCTTGTCGATCATTCTCAGTATTAAGAATAGGGTTTGCCATTAAATCAAATGTTCTACTTCCGACGGTGATCGTCGCTTTGTAAGATGACTGCAAGTTGTTGATTAGCATCTGTTGATGTGCTGGGGTTTTATGAAAAATATCCATGTTCGCCCCTAATAATTCATCAACTTTGAAATGGGGTAAGTCTTGTTGAATATCTTGTTCTGCTTCATTAAACATGGAAACGGTGTTTTCATTCATGTAAATAATATTGTTGGATGTATCAGCGATCATGACGCTGGTAGAAACCTTATCTAACCCTTGTTGTACTCGTAATGTGCTATCCGCTTTTTCTTTTGATGATTTAAGCTCTCCTCGTTGATTGGTTTGAGTCATCTTTAATGCTTGGTTTAGTCTACCTATTTCATCATTGCGAATAATATCAACTTGGTCACTAAAATTACCTTCCAAAATATTTCGCAGCACGTCATCAATTTTTGATAAAGGATTAAGCACTGTTTTGAAGGTTAAAATTAAATTCATTAAGATGGATAGGCCTAAAACTCCAAAACTCCAAATCATGATATTTGTATTATTGTCTAGGCCTGCATTTATTGCTAATAGGCTAGATATTATCGTAATGGAAGCGTAAGTTAGTGCTTTTGTTTTTATTTTTATATCACGCCATTTATTGAGTATTTTTTGCCAAAATGATGGCGTTAGCGTCGCTGTTCTATTACGGATATTGGCATAGAGTTTTTCTGACGCAATTATTTTGTCATATTCAGGTTTTGCTCTTACCGATAAATATTCAGTAATCCTTCCATTTTTAATAACAGGTGAAACATTGGCTTCAACCCAATAATAATCACCTGATTTGGTTCTATTTTTGACATAACCTACCCAAGGTCGTCCTTGTTTTATCGTTGTCCATAAATCATCAAATGCTTCTGCTGGCATGTCAGGGTGTCTGACCAAATTGTGATTTTTATGGAGTAATTCATCTTCTGAAAATCCACTGATTTTTATAAAATCAGAGTTGGCATAAGTAATAGGGTTCTCTCTTAATATAATGTTAAAAAGTATTGCAATATATTAAATATTTAATTATAAAACCCATACAAAAAATAATAAAAAAGGAATTTTGTATGGAAGCAAAAATTATTTCATCAAATGAAGAATCATTCACTATTCAGACGACAGTTTTATATAAAGACAATATGTTAAAAGCAGAAGAACATCTTCAAGAATGTCTTAATGAAGTTGGCTCATTATCAAGTATAGAATTGCTTGAATATTTTGATACAGATGGTAGTCCTATTACTATTGGTGAAACCAATTTGACGACAAAAGGAAAGCTAGAAAAAGAGTATCAGACACCATACGGAGCAATCGTTGTTGATCGTCATGTTTATCAATCATCAAAAGGTGGTAAAACGTATATTCCACTGGAGGAAAACAGCAAAGTTATAGGAACCGCAACTCCTAAATTTGCTAAAATGATAAGTTCAAAATACAGTTGTGATGCAGCACCAGGAGTGCAACGTGATTTATCTGATAATCATGGTCGAACCGTTGCTTTATCTTTTATTAAAAACTTAACCGATCTAGTTGGAACAATCGCTTTAGCAAAAGAAGAGAGTTGGAGTTATACGCTTCCTGACTTTACAAAACCTGTCACTTCAATTTCTGTTGGACTAGACGGAACCTGTTTAAATATGATGGAATCTGGATGGCGAGAAACCATGTGTGGAACTATTGCTTTTTTTGATAGCGTAGGAAATAGAATGCATACGATTTATACTGCCGCCGCCCCAGAGTATGGAAAGGAAATATTTTTAAATAAGTTTGGTACGGAAGTCAGTAGAGTTATTAATTTATACCCCAAGATACCTATAATAGGTCTTGCAGATGGAGCGCACAGTAACTGGACATTTCTCAAAAAGTATTGTGATATTTTGACTGTAGATTTCTGGCATGCTTCCGAATATTTAGCCAAGGCAGCAAAAGCAATGTATCCAAAAAAGAAACAGCAAAATGAGAAGTATAAGTGGCTTGATGATGTTTGTCACAATCTAAAACACAAAATGGGAAGTGCTTCTAGAATATTAAAACAGATCACTGAATTTGAAGAGCATCAACAGATGATAAAAAGTAATCGAGAAGAATTGAAAACAGTGATCACTTATTTTACAAATCAAAAAGAACGAATGAGTTATTATAAAAATGTAGATAAGAATTACGCTATTGGCTCTGGTGTTACCGAAGCTGCGTGTAAAGTAATAGTGAAAAATAGAATGTGTAAAGGTGCAGCTAGATGGAAAGATCTTGGTGCTTCAGTTGTATTAACTTTGCGCAGTATACATACAACAAAATTTAGGTGGGAACAATTTTGGAGTAAATATTCTCAGTATGGTTATTCTTGCTACATAGCACATTGAATTGAGAGAGAACCCGACGTACTGATCAAAATCAGTTTGGTGTTAGAGCTAACACTTTGGTTGATATCAATGATTTAACGTCTGCTAAAATGGGTTGCAATTTTGATGGGGGGGCGGTTGAAACCTGTGCCTGGAATGCAGGGAATCTTCAAACGT
>JABHHM010000381.1 GCA_018671575.1 Methylococcales bacterium
ATAGTTGTGTAGAGCGACTACACGCCTATTTTTGTAACAAAAAAGACAAACAAAATTTCTGCGCAATATGGGTAGTTTATTTATTGCGTGTTACCTTAGAAGGTGAACATAATTATTTTAACAAAATTTTCTGAGCAGAAAATATGCCTGAAAATGTTAAAATAATTATGGCCACCTACTTACAGTTTAGCATCATTTATATTTTCCATTGATGCACTGGTTTTTCTGATAATTGATTCTCTAAATAACTTTGTGTCAACTGAACCATGTCATACTGATTTTTTTCAGTGGTTTTTTTCTGCCAAATAGCCCCATTTTGACATTGTTTCACCCTTTGCTTGATAATGTTTAAATAAAATTGGCTTTCTTCAACATCAATATCAAGATGATCTAAACCTTTTTTTGCCATCGGCAATAGTTTTTCAAGAATAAGTTGTCTCACAGAAACCGAATGATTATTCCAAACCACTTTTGCATTCAAACTGCTTTTTGCAGACCGATAAAAATTTGCATCTGCTGTTTCAAATGGTATCTGATTTTCAATTAGACTTTGTTCTAAGCTCAACGCCTCAACCAATCCGTAAAAGAATGCCATATTGGCTATCATATCAATAATACTCGGCCCAGCTGAAATAGCACGGTGTTCAATTCTTAGGTGTTTTTCTGCTTTTTCATTAACACCAATCAAAGGCCTATTCCAACGCCAAATCGTACCGTTATGTAGCCTTAAATGAGACAATTGTTGAGGATCAATATTTTGGTGATGTGGCAACAGTAGAGGATACCGATCGTTATTGGCTTCAAAACATTCAAATAAAGAGTTTTTTGCATAACGAATACCAAAAGTCACTCGACGACTATAATCAGAAGCACCCACTGAGACAGACTGTTCAAATAATGGAATTCTTGTTTCATCCCATAATTGTTTACCAAACAAATAAGGTGAATTGGCCGCAATAGCAACCATTGGAGCAGACACTATTTTACAAATATTATAGAAATGATGGGCTGTGTTTGGATTAACTTGTAAATGTAGTTGTAAAGATGTTGCTGCCGATTCCAGCATGACATCACCATGCTCCAGATACAGTGAATCATTATCTCCATGAATATCCAATATGATGGGCGCACCATCCCTTAGTTTTAATATTTGCTCATTAATGGCAAAAAAACGTTGCATGGGAGATATATTTTTAAGATTTAAATCTTGATTTTGGACACTTGGTAAAATACCTGTCATGACAAAAGAAGCATTCAGTGTTTTAGCGGCAGCAATACATTGCTTCCAATTATTTTTAAACTCACCGTGAAGTTTAGAAAAAGCAGATCCCGTTAAAGTAACGGCAGATGAATTTAATTCAACATTGAATTGTGCGAGTTCCTGAAAAACCAGAGGATTATTAACCGTCTTGATGAAATCTTGACTGATTGATGCGGGTCTAAATTGTTCATCAATTAACCAGGCTTCAATTTCAGCCCCTATCGTTTGCTGTTGATACTGAAAGGTCTGATGACTAAAACATTCAGATAATATGGCAGTTTCTTCTGCCAGCTTTTTCTGGAATATTTTGAAATCTGCATGGCTAAACTGAGAATGTTTTATTTCTTCACCCATTGAAACGCCCTTACTTTCAACCGAACCAGAACATGATGCCCTGACGGGAAAATATCCAAATACTCTGCGAATGGTATAATTTTTTTACCATGAAGCACATGAAGACAATGAAGAAAAAACTTCAATATCTTCATGCACTTCATGGTAAAAATAAAAAACACCTATTATTAAATAACTTTGTTTTTCCGATACTTAAATATAAGACCTGAATTCAGGTAATACTAAAATAATCAGCCATTCATATTATCATCTGACAAAAAAAAGCCCATCACTTAGGAGGGCTATTATGTCATATGCTATGAAATACTTAACGGACGATACCAGAATTTCTTTAGTTATTTTTTAAGATTTTTTCAAAAATTGAAAAACAGGGCAGTAAATTCTGAATATATTTTACCAATAAAACTACAATGTTTCTAATTTCGCATAAGCAACAGCAAGCCATTTACTGCCTTCCGCATCAAAATGAACTTGTACTCTGGCACGATCACCCTCACCTTCATGATCCAAAATAATGCCTTCACCAAATTTTTTATGCAGAACTCTTTGTCCAAGTTCAAAAGCACTTGCAGACTTTATAGACTTATATTTTGGTTTTTGTTCATAATATTGCGTTCTGGCAAAATGTTGTTGATGAGATTTTTCCGAAATAACGTATTGAGAAGGTATCTCTTCAATGAATTGTGAAGCTTTTTGTAGGGTGGGTCTGCCACCAAATCGTTGACGACTACAAGCATGAGTGAGGTGTAATTTTTCTTTGGCTCGGGTCATGCCAACATAGAACAGTCGCCGTTCTTCTTCCAATTGATTATCCATGATGG
>JABHHM010000241.1 GCA_018671575.1 Methylococcales bacterium
ATACTGTCATCAGGAATATTTTGCATATCATCCAATGCAAACCGTATCATTTCACCCTGTTTTGCATTATCAAATGCCACCTTAGCCTTTGAATAAATATCAGGAGATAACTGTTTTAATTCTTCAAGAAAAACGCCTGCTTTAAAACAAAACATGCCGCTGTTCCAGTAAAACCCACCTTTTTCTAAAAAAGACTGTGCTTGTTTTAGGTTCGGCTTCTCATGAAATGCAATCACATCTTCAGAACGTCCTTCAATATGACCAAAACCAGTTTCAGGAAAATCCGGGACAATACCAAAAGTCACCAAATAATCTTCATTTGCTAATTCTTCAGCACGTTTAATCGCTAACTCATATGTTTCCTGGTTTTTGATCAGGTGATCGGATGGTGTGACTAAGACAATTTCTTCAGGATCAACAGCAAAACAACTTAATGCAATCGCTGGTGCAGTATTACGCCCCACGGGTTCTAATAAGAACTTTGAATTAAAACAACTTTTATCTACAACTTCAATCTCATCTAGCTGGTCTGAAGCAATAAAATACTGCTCAGTATTAGAAACAATCAATTGTTGAGCACAAAAATTATTTCGCAAGGCGGTTAATTGAAATAATGACTGCTCATTAATTAGTTTAACAAATTGTTTTGGCAACAAAGTTCGACTTATCGGCCATAACCGGGTGCCATTCCCACCACATAAAATAATATTTATCAATTCAATCTCTGACAACAAAATGCTTTTTTTAAGTTTCAAATAATAGAGTAATATAGCTAACTCAAATTTAAGATGTTAAGATGTTCGTTAAAACATAACTTAAAATATATCATGTTACAAAACAAATACTCAGTCAAAACTCAACTAAATAATAAAAAATGATCCAACACTTCCTCTCTTTACCTAGAAAAAGTAAAAAAATGTTGATTGCCAGCGTAGACTTAACCCTGTTAGTCATCGCTTTTTGGATGGCTTTTTCATTACAAAACCAACAGCTCTATAGCATCAGTAATTTATCAAATAACAGTCAAAATTTTCTATCATTATTTTTTATAACACCACTTATCGGTATTCTAATTTTTCATTCATTTGGCTTATACCGAGATATCATTAGATACATCAGCCTCAAAGCACTTTGGGGTATTGTTAAAGCGGTTACGACCTATGTACTATTCTGGTATTTTTTAGTTCTGATTTTTGATGCAAAATCTGTGTCCACGTCACTCTTTATAATTCATTGGATGACTATTATTATATTAATTGGTTCTTCCAGAATGATGGCTCGCTGTTTTTTAGGTAACGACCATTTGAATAACAACGATAAAAATAGTTTACACACTCCTGTTGTTATCTACGGAGCAGGTTCAGCTGGTATGCAACTTGCTAATGCACTATCCTATAGCTCAGAATTAAAACCCATCGCCTTTATTGATGATGACAAGGCACTACAAAATAATTTTTCGAGCGGTCTACAAATTTGCTCTTTCACAAAACTCAGTAATTTAATTGAAAATAATAATATCAAAGAAGTTCTTCTCGCATTACCATCCACATCCAGAACTAGACGTAATGAAATTTTAGCTTTATTAGAACCTTATCCAGTTAAAGTTAAAACCATACCTGGTGTTGCAGAAATTGCTCAAGGAAAAGTTAAAGTCGAAGATATTCGAGAAATTGAAATTCAGGATTTACTTGGCCGTGAACCGGTTTCTCCCGTTCAATCTCTACTAAAATTAAATATTACCGACAAAGTAGTCATGGTTACTGGCGCAGGAGGATCAATAGGATCGGAGTTATGTCGACAAATTGGTCATTTATCACCCAAAGCCCTCATACTATTTGAACTGAATGAGTATGCTTTATACCAAATCCATAAGGAATTATGTAAATATACTAATATAAAAAAAACCTCCTTCAAAATCATTCCATTTCTTGGAAATGTTACCCACCAACTCAGAATTGAAAAAGTCTGCCAACATTTTTCAGTTCAAACCATCTTTCATACCGCTGCTTACAAACATGTACCCATGGTTGAACTCAATACCATTGAAGGAGTGCAAAATAATATTTTTGGAACTTACCGTTGTGCTCAAGCGGCAATGAATTCGAAAGTTGAAACCTTTGTCTTAATTTCAACAGACAAAGCCGTTCGACCAACAAACACCATGGGGGCAACGAAAAGATTTGCTGAACTCATACTCCAGTCTTTCGCAAACCATCAACAAACAGACACTAAATTTACTATGGTACGATTTGGAAACGTCCTTGGCTCATCGGGATCTGTCGTGCCTCTATTTCGTGAACAAATCAAACGTGGCGGACCTGTTACTGTAACTCACCCCAAAATCATCCGATATTTCATGACCATACCAGAAGCTGCTCAACTCGTTATTCAAGCAGGTGCAATGGGAAAAGGGGGAGATGTATTTGTATTGGATATGGATGAACCTGTTAAAATACTTGATTTAGCTCGGCGTATGATAAGACTTAGTGGTTTTGAGGTTAAAGATCAAAATAACCCCGATGGTGATGTCGAAATAGCATTTTCTGGGTTACGTGACGGTGAAAAATTATATGAAGAATTATTGATAGGAGATAATGTATCATCAACTAATCATCCAAAAATTATGCGGGCAGAAGAAGATATTTTATCCGACAGTGAAATTAAGTTGTTTCTTGAGGA
>JABHHM010000141.1 GCA_018671575.1 Methylococcales bacterium
ATGAGTGAGTCTGATGGTAGAAGAATCAAACGTTCAATTCACATTGATATCAATTCAATTGAGTTTTGCACAGCAGAAATGTTGGATCGATTTTCTAAAATCAATCACCTTAAAGACTACATGAAAAACAAGTTGTCTGAAATTAATGCCGATAATCAATTGGAAAGTTTCAAAGAAACAGTTTCATCAACTCATCAAAACTTTAATACACGACAACTCACCAATATTGGCTGCTTCAGAGCCTATGTATTGCACTACCTTAAAAACCACCCAATGATTAATCAGCAGTTAACCTTGCTGGTACGTCAATTAGCACCGACTCAAAATGGTTTGCCAATAGAAATATATGTCTTTTCAACTGATAAAGTTTGGGTTAATTATGAAGCCATTCAAGCCGATATTTTTGATCATTTATTGGCTGTTTTACATGAATTTGAACTCAATGTATTTCAAAACCCTGGCGGTAGGGATTTTGCTAAAATAAGTGTACCTTAGTTAATGAATATAGATAAAAAAACATTGGGAATACTCATTCGTAAAGCCCAGGAAAAAACGGACATTAGAAAACAAAACCCAGAAATCTCTCAAGAAGATTACCTGAAAATTGGTGATGAGTTGGGTATTCCTGCTGAAGACCTTCAAGCAGCACTTGAAGAATGGAAAAAACAAGAAGATCAGCCCTCACAATCCAAAGTTCTTACCGATGACACAAAAAATACTCAGCACTGGCGCTTTTTTGAAGCGGTTGGCTTGTGGATTATGGGGACGGGTATTTTACTGTGTTGTTTAATGCTTTTAATGTGGCTGTTAAAAATAGATCTAGGTTCAGATTATGGCTTCATGTCTCTCATCTATGCTTTGGCAATGGCAGCAACCAGCCTATTTTTTTATGAATTTTTTGAACGTAGAAAACAGCGATTGCAAGGATATTTAACCGTAGCAACTTGTAGCGCTACGGCTCTTATCTGTTTTTTTGTAACGGATAACAGTGGTTGGAGTGCACTGGACATTGGCTCAGGTCTGTTACTCTATGGTGGAGTAATTTCTGGTTTTGGTTGGGTACTGTCAATATTTGCAGGGTTGTTCGTAGGCCGTTTGGCATTCAAAAAAGGCTTAGGAAAAACGACTTCAATTTTAATAACAGCAGTATTCTCTTTACTCCCCTTACTGCTTTTATTACAAATGGGACAACTGATTTATTCGGGTATTGTTTTTCTCAAAATGGTATCTGTTACTATCGTCACCACTTGTTATATTCAATGGTGGACATTTTTATCAGAAGTAAAACTCAAATCAGTTATTAGTCAACGAATAGCTGGTGGTTTTGCGTTAACGGTTCTATTTCTGACCATTTACACCACATTAATCATCGAACCCAGACGGCTCATCGGTCATTTGAATGATTCAGGCTACAGCAATTATCAAATGTGGTATCAAAAAGATCAGTTATTGATTTATTTTCCTGATGACAGACGATTATATCGTTTGGATAATCAAGATAAGTTGACTCAAACGGTCAAAAGTTTCAAAAATTTTGACTATCGTCAGGCAGAGTATCGAGTCAATGATGACAATCAATTATTCCACATTACTCGCATTGAAAATAAACAGAAACAAGACTCCATCATTATTAATTCTGACAGAAAATGGCAGTTAAATGCGCCTGAACTCTATCCTTACATTGCCGATTATAGCTTATCCCAAAATACCCAATGGGTTGTGGTTGCTTGGAAACAAATGGACAGTAATGGGGATACTGTTAAACTTTTATTACAAATTGGAGACGTTGAGAAACAGACTATTTTATGGCAAAAAGAAATGCCAGGTTTTGACATCACTAATTTGTTGATACTCAATAAAAATAAGGTTTGGTTGAATCAGCGCCATGGGGACAGTTGGTTGGTGAGCGATATTGACTCAAACAAAGGAACATTGACACAATACGGCTTACAGAAACAAACCCTATTTGATGATGGTTCTCTCATTGCCTTAATGTGGGATGATATTCTACTAATGAACCTTTTAAAAAATGAAGTCATCTGGTCAAAGAATTTGGGGCATCAACTCAATCAAGCCAATCGCCACAAGCAATCTATCGTAGTTTCAGGCTACTACAGCACCACCATTTTAAATAGCGAAAATGGTAAAATAATCTACCAAGCAGTTGATCCATCGGGCATCAAAGGTGCTTCCATCAGTCCATCAGGTCATTTATTGACCATTGATAACCATGGACGTTTATGGCTTTGGTCACATCGTTTGAATTATTATTGGTAAAGCATGACAAATCAAAACACAGGGCTTACTCGATATTTTGTGTCTGATCAATCCAAATTTAAAAACCTCAGTGGTGAAAATGGCAGTAATCGTTCAACACTTTCTTCGTTAATTCCCGCCAATGATGACCGAACAGCCATTGAATTATTTTTGAAGGAATATGAGCATTCTCAATCGACACTCAGTAATTATAGAAAAGAAATTGAGCGGTTGTTGTTGTGGAGCTTGCTTAAAAAAGCAAAGGCTTTGTCTGACCTCAATTTATCCGATTTGCAATCATACGAAGCATTTCTATTGTCGCCCGATGAAGACTGGACTGGTCCAAGGCAAAGCAAATTTTTAAAAAACAATCAGCCCAATCTGTTGTGGCGACCATTAGTCGGACCACTTAAACCACAAAGTGTTCAGTTGACATTGAGCATTATTAATTCTTTTTTTTGTTGGCTGACAGACGCTCAATACCTGCAACACAACCCACTCAAATTAATGCGCAAAAGACAGTCTCGGCAAGCACATATTTTACCCAATGTAGAACGTTATCTCACGTTGACTCAGTGGAATGCCGTTGAGCAAATTCTTCATGAGTCAATAAAAAACCAACACAATATTAGATTAAAATTTTTATGCTATTTACTCTATTATACTGGCATTAGAGTCAGTGAATGCATTCAAATTACCCTGAAAGACATCAAACAAATCAGAGAAAAATGGTGGTTAGATATTATAGGGAAAGGTAATAAACGAGGTTTAATACCCATTAATCAAGTCTTATTGAGTGAAATACAGGATTATCGACACTATTTTAATTGCCCTCCCCTAGCCACATCGGATAACATGGATGACCCACTTTTATTCAGTTTTAAAAGTGGCAAGGCATTAACCACCAGACGAATTAACCAATTGCTTAAACCACTGTTTTATCAAGCCAGTTTATTATTAAATGATTCATTGCAATCAAAATCTTTGATTCAGGCATCTGCCCACTGGATACGTCACAGTTCATTTACTCATCAAATTGATGCGGGAATCAATCCCATGCATGTGCAAAAAAATGCTCGTCACAGTCGATTTGAAACCACCATGCGTTATATTCATATTGATGAAGATAAACGTCATGAAGCGAATGAACACTGGAGTGATATCAAGGAAACTGTAAAATTGCCTTAACACCTGACATTTTATCCTCCTCATAGTTTTCGACAGTGATTTTTCCTTGATGTAGCTCCATTATTTCTTGAACAAATCTTAATCCCAAACCTGTACTACGCTTGTTTGAAGCGGGTCGGGACAATGAAAAAAAACGCTCAAACAATCTCGTCATGGCATAATCAGGAATACCTGTGCCTTCATCAATGATCACCAATTTAATTGTATTTGAAACATGCGTTAAAATGATGTGGATGGTACTATTGGCTAAACTAAATTCAATGGCATTATCCAATAAATTGGCAATGGCTTGTTCTATTAATACACCATCTGCATGAGTAATGGCATCATTTTCAGTCTTGAAGTCGACATGAATATTTTTTTTCATGAGAGAAATTTCACGACTTTTAACACAGCTTTTAATGATTTTATTGAGATCGATTGCTTCAATATTTTCCAGTTCATTTTGTCGTTCCAACCTAGCCAATTGCAATAGTCGTTCAATCAACAAGGTCATTCGAGTGGTCGAATCTAAGATATGTTGCGTGAAGTGCTGTTGTTGTTTTTCTGGCATGGGTTCAAGCAGTAACTCTGCCGAACTTTGAATTCCTGTAATGGGGGTTTTTAGTTCATGTGCCATGGTATGGATATAATTTTCCACATATTCTTTGCCATCCAGTTCAATTCTCATTCTTTTGATGGCGGCAGACAACGCTTGTAATTCTTCTTGATCAATGATGGGTTGGTCTATTTTTTTACCATCAGCCAAAGTATTGGCATAATGTACCAACTTACGAATTGATTGTGATAACACCCAAGTAAATATTGCACCAAAAAACAATGAAATTATAAATACCAAAATTGCAAAGTTGGTGATTTTTGTCGCCTGATGTTGAATGAAGTTATTTAAATTATTGATCGATTTATAAATAGTCAGAACGCCAATGATGTCTTTTTTGTCTGAAGTGTTGGCGTTAGAAAAAATGGGTGCCGCCACATATATTGCCCTTTCTTTGATAAGATTGGGTGAATGTTCATGTTCATACAAACTTGACCTGGCACCATATTGACCTCGCAGAGTATAAGACACATCTCGCCAGTGACTATAATCCTTGTCGGTAGACCAGCCCGTTGAATCGTATAATACTTTACCCTTAACATCGGTAATATAAAGTTGCATGGTGGGTTTATTTTTATACAATGAATAAATTTGAGCGTGTAAGGTGCGTTTTAAATAACGGTCGATTAAAGGAGCTAATGTGCGGATATTTATC